>JAKQPD010000346.1 GCA_029564935.1 Bacteroidota bacterium | reverse complement strand
CCCATTCTGGCAAGCATGGCGCATCTGATCTGCTGGTCGGGACGATAACGGCCGTTCTCGTTAAGATCAGTACTGTTGAAATGACCGTGAGGTGAAAGTATTGCCGGAAAAGGTCCCTTGCCTTTTGCAGGACGATATAACGAACCGCACAACCAGAATCCGGGAACTGTCTCGATGCCGACGTTTTCCACTGTATAACCATCAAATTTCCTCTTTGGTGTAAATATGGGGTTGAGAGGTGTTTTCTCCGGCATAGGCGAAAGATTGAGCTGTTTATAAAAACACTGCCTGAGTTCAGCCTTACGGGACTCCCACGTTTGCAGGCTGGTGTAGCTGGCAAGAAGTTTGTCCAGATGTTTTTTCCCTTCCTCAGGAGTTCTCTGGTAATATGTAAACCTGCTTATCTGGTATGACTTGTCACCATTCTTCTGAAATATAAGATCCAACGGCATCAGGATGTTTGCGAGGGTCTCTTCAGTATCCATCCTGTAACGCCAGGTTGCATAAGTTACCTCAAGACCTTTGACAAGGCTCTCACTGTACTGAAGTTTGATATCATATCTCCTCTCAACATCGGTAAGAACATCTTTCAGTGGTTTCCTGTATACATCCACCGGAAGCTGAGAACTTGCTATAAGCGGAAGAATAATTAAGCAACTAATAAGGACTATTTTGATTTTCATTTTCAATGGATTTATTAATGAATATGTATATTTGTTTTTTAACCGCAAAGGACGCAAAGTATGCGCAAAGGACGCAAAGTATTTTCATATAGTCAACAGAGCTTCCTGGAATTATTAAGAATTTAACCGCAAAGAACACAAAGTAGGCGCAAAGGACGCAAAGTTACCCAAAGATACCACAGAGCTTTATGGAAATAAAATCTTTAATCGCAAAGTTCTCAAAGGATGTGTAAAGGAAGCAAAGGATTTCTGCTACACGAATATTAAAGTACTATAATTTATTTACAACTCTTTTGATACCATCCTTCAATAAAAGCTCATTAAAGTTTATAAGAAGTCCCAACTTAAATTTACCTAGTTTCAAATAGGTTAAAGTCTGAGCCAGGTGAATATCATTAAGGGCTTCTACACTTTTAACTTCAATAACAACCTTATTTTCCACCAGAATATCAATCCTATAACCACAATCAAGCTTTACTTCCTCAAAAATCAGTGGCATTGGTTTCTCTTTTTCAACTTTAAATCCAGTCTGCATTATCTTATAATAAAGGCACTCTTTATAAGCATTCTCAAGCAAACCAGGCCCCAGAGATTTATGAACTTCTATTGCTAAACCTATGATTATATTCGATAACTCATTTTCAGTCATCATTTCATTCGTTTATTGTTTGATCAATTCTTCCTTTGCGCCCTTTGCGATGTCTTTGCGTTCTTTGCGGTTATTGGATTTCAATCGGAGATAAATTTAATCAAAGGAATCAATATTGGTTTCGACCTTTCGGCTGTATACTTCAAAATCGTGATTT
This sequence comes from Bacteroidota bacterium, assembly GCA_029564935.1. Taxonomy (GTDB): domain Bacteria; phylum Bacteroidota; class Bacteroidia; order Bacteroidales; family VadinHA17; genus LD21. The sequence continues at coordinate 680 of JAKQPD010000346.1, read as the reverse complement.
TTTCCCCATCCTTTCCTTCAATGGTTTGAGATACATGCACATAAGGATTCATCTTTCCGATAAATTCCAGTGCCCGTTCCTTTGCCTCGGGATTATATTTTACAAAGACAGGATGAACTGCCGCTATCAGATCTTCAAGATTACTTTTTTCGGTGACTATGGTACCTTTCTGCCATAAAGGAACCTTTTCTGCTTGTGACACTACAACCGTTCCTCCTGATGGTATCCAGTTGAGCCAGTTCATCTCATCGCCTGAATTCTTCTCATTTCCCTTCATGATGATCTCCTCTGCATAATATTTCTTCAGCCAGTCTTTGAAAAGTGGCGGCAACTTAAGCGGATTTATGAATCCGGTGATTATCCTGCAATTGTTATAATTACCAATATTGAAATTATAGTCATCAGCCATTAGTCTCCCTCGGTTTTTAAGCAGATGTGCAGTAAAAAGCGAAACAAGTGCTTTATATTCGGTTGTCGTTGTATCAACCGCAGGATTACTTTTTACAATCAACCCGCTTATCTCCGCTTTATAATCATCTTCTGATCCGGGACCGAGGTTTATTTCGCCGGATGTCCGTTTCAGTTCTCCATCCGGCTCATCCAGTGATTTGACGCTCATTTCGGGTCTGAATACCCGTCTCCTGCCTTCATCATTCAGAAGAGGTTCTGATATAACTGAG
>JAKQPD010000343.1 GCA_029564935.1 Bacteroidota bacterium | reverse complement strand
GACAGGGATTTCGCGGGAATTGTATTATGTTAGTTCCCCATCCGGTATAATTGCAGTTATGGAGAAGAAGAACAGCACGTCAACAATTTATTATTTACATACCGATCACCTTGGTTCATTTGATGTTGTATCGAATCCTGATGGAATCGTGAAAGAAAGATATTTTCGATATTGGTGGGATAAAGAATCCTCATTGTCGAATTCAAAAATAGATCCTTGTGTCAATTAAGTCATTATTCTGGCTTTATTGAAAACCATAAGAATATAGATAAACTAATCTTATAAACAAATTATATGGATATTCCAGATCTTCATAAATTAAGTGCAATGAAAAGGTTAATAATATACGCATTTTTAGCATTTTTAATATTACCCGCATGCACCAAACTATCCGATAATAAGGGCAGCAGGTTCCTTCTTGCAGGCATCAAAGGTTCCAAAGGTTCCGAGATCGTTTGTGTAAATGTTGATTCGGGCGGAGTGGTCCATACCACACCAATAGACTGTTATGTATTTGGATCAACCGTTTATGATCCTAACAGCGGGGGTTACGGATATGTAAATTGTGATTCAGTATTCATGCTTGTAAATCCCGAAACAGGTAAGCTAATGAAATCTGTAAAACTGCCGGGATTTGTTTCCCAGTCTGTTATCGACACAAAAAATAATATGCTGATTGGTATGTACACCAAAATCACTTATAGTGAACCACCTGACTCGACAGGTACTAAATCAGCATCGGATGGACCGCCAATTTATACCAACTACGTCATCAAAATCGACCTTGCAAATGGAACAATAGTATCCGAAAAGGAAATCAATATTGGCGATGGCGCTTATATGTGCACCAGTTATTTTAATCAGGCAGATGAGGGCTATGTAATGCTACGCGCCGATAAAACCCTGATTACAATAAATCCGTCAACAGGAGCCGTTGTGAAAGAGGTGCATGTGGGGAAAGTACTCACTAATCCTGTTTATTATTCTGTAAATAACACAATCATTGGTCTGTATTATTCCGAAGCGAACGAAAGGAATTATCTTGAGGTAATTAATGCGGAAACCGGATCAGTGATCAGCAGCATTATTGTAGATCAGGAGAAGGGATATATTGGCTGCCTTTCCGGTTATGATGCTGAATCAGATTGCTATATCACAGTTAATTCTGATTACAAAGTATTATTTTACGACATCACCAGCGGTGAGATCAGGAAAACATATATGCTTGATGATCCCATGAATGATATAAAGTTCTGGAGAGAACAATAAACCTGACTGATTCAATCTGCAAATATTAATTTTAGACATGAGTGGAACCGGTTTTCCTTTCCCCTGGTATATGTTATCCGGGCTTGCGTCCGGGGTTTGTATTATAATACTGCAACGTTTTTCTGGCAAAAGTCCCTGAACTTCTTATTGGTGGTTGCAGCTATGTATTCTTAATAACCATGCGAACTTCTGTTGTCAAAAAAAGCAACAAGCTCAATGGCATTATCCGTAAGCTGGTAGACCAATGACGTTTGTGGTGTTATAACACAACGTCTCAGATTTTTTTGTTTACCTGATGGCGGACAAAGATGTTTTTGTTTTTTGATCTTATCAAGCAAGCTTTCAACCTTAAGTTCAAAGCCTTCAGCTTCATTAACCGACCAGTTCTCAAGAATATAAGCAAGCGTTTTAAGATAAGTCTTTTCGGCTAGAGGAGACCACAAGATAAGGTATTCTTTCATTCTCTGCCGAGTAATTTATTAATCTTGTGTTTTACTTTCTGGTGTGGGATACCTTCACCATTTTCAAGTTGTTTTAAACCTGTATTTATGGCATCTTTTTCCTGGTCGGGAATTGTATCCCACCAATCAATATTCTTGCTTTTTAGCGTGGTAAAATAAGCCTGTACCTTATTGAGGATGTTTATATCATCTGTCTCAACAATAAGCTTATGTAAATAATTTTTTATTTCTGAAGTACTTGTATTCATCGCAGTTTGTTTTAGGCATAATAAGGCTGCCTGGTTTTAACATCTCTTATATAAGCACTTAACACCTTTATAACAGTGTTTCCAAAGTTACTAATTTTGCTATATTTTAAATTTATTACAATACAAAAATAACGTATTTGTTTCATTTGAGGTTAAATAATAGTTCATGATGCTAACTACTACATTATATAAAATTTTGCATATAGCTGCCATAATAGTAGCAATTTACTACATAAATGTAGCAAGTAAAACTTTCAATAATGGAAATACCCGAGATAAAAATTAACTTTGTCAGGAGTGAACCAGTGTCCCAGTTGTTGTCCTTTTAGAACCACTAACCGTTTGATTATGCAGTTTTTCATTTTTCCTCATTTTTATCTAAATTTATAAGTTCAATATGAAAATATAATCCATGATTACTTTCAGGATTGTTATAATTACACTAATACTTGGTTTGCCATGGGTCACCCTGTGCTGCCAGCCTGTTGAGACCGGCCTTGATGTTCTTGTCAGGGATAATTTCAGGATTTTAAAAAGGAAAAAAGTCGGATTGATCACAAATCCCACCGGTGTTGACAGGAATCTGAGATCGACTGTTGATATTTTATATAATGCCCCGGGGGTAACCCTTACTGCTCTCTATGGGCCGGAACATGGCGTACGGGGAGAATTTACTGCAGGAGAGATCATCGGATCAGCTAAGGATCCGGCAACGGGTTTACCTGTCTTTAGTCTTTACGGGGAGACCAGGAAGCCCTCAAAAGAAATGCTCCGGGGAATAGATATCCTGGTTTACGATATTCAGGATATCGGATCAAGGTCTTATACTTACATAAGCACCCTTGGTCTGGCAATTGAAGCTGCAGCTGAGAACAATATCCCTTTCGTGGTCCTCGACAGACCAAATCCTCTGGGGGGCATCAGAATGGAAGGTCCGCTTGTGGAGCCGGGTTTCGTTTCTTTCGTCAGCCAGTATTCCGTACCCTACATTCATGGGCTGACTGTTGGTGAACTGGCCGGATATCTGAATGAAGAGGGTTTACTCAGGAACGGCATTAAATGCAGGCTGGAAGTAATAAAAATGAAAGGCTGGAAAAGGGAAATGATATTCGAAGAAACAGGATTGCCCTGGGTTCCGTCATCTCCGCACATGCCACATGCCCAGACGGCATTGTTTTATCCTGCAACAGGAATTCTTGGAGAACTCTACACAGTCAGCATAGGTGTCGGCTACACCCTGCCCTTCCAGCTTTTTGCAGCTGAATGGATAAATGCTGATTCGCTTGCCGCCGGCCTTAATTCGCTTTCCCTCCCGGGAGTGAAATTCCGGCCGGTTCACTTTAAACCATATTACAGCGTATCACAGGGAAAAATGATCCATGGCGTCCAGATACATCTTACTGATCCTGAAATAGCTCCTCTGACTCTCCTTCAGTTTTATTTCCTTCAGGAAGCTCATAAACTATGGCCCGATAAGGATGCATTCAGCTTATGTGATCCGTCACGTCTGGAAATGTTCGATAAGGTTTGCGGAACAGATAAGGTCCGGACTGAATTCCTGAAGACCTGGCAGGTAAGATCAATTCTCGATCTTTGGAACAAAGATATTCCTGCCTTCAGGAAGAAAGCAGAGAGATATTTTCTGTATTGATTTATCAACAAATATGATATATTAGTATCATTTAGACATATTAGTCAATTTTTGAAACCCATAAGATAACTTGTAAAACTCAGGAAAGATCATTTTCTATATAGCAACCGGTATTTCAATCCATTAATAACAGTTCTTTCAGTTTACTTGTCTTGCTCGCAAAGCATCATCTTTTAACCAAAGAGTATTTGACTCTTTCATGTATTTACCGTAGGGAATTTGATTCTTTCATGTATTGACCTCAGGGAAGTTGGCTCTTTCATGTATTGCATAAAGATTATTTGACTCTTTTATGTATTGTATACAGGATATTTAACTCTATCATGTTTTGCCCGCAGGGAATTTGATTCTTTCATATATTGTGTACAGGGTATTTGACTCTATCATGTTTTGCCCGTAGGGAATTTGATTCTTTCATATATTGTAAACAGGGTATTTGACTCTATCATGTTTTGCCCGTAGGGAATTT
>JAKQPD010000323.1 GCA_029564935.1 Bacteroidota bacterium | reverse complement strand
GGAACCTGATGAAAAGAAAGCGCCTGGACCTTTCCGTGGGAACCATCCTGAGCGAAATCAGCCTGGCCAAGAACAACCTGATTGGAGTCGAGGAATTCCGGGCCCTTTACGAGTCGGACAAGACCATGATCAAGGTGGCGAACATCTACGAGTCCTATGAAAAGGAAAAGGCGAAAAAATACCTGCTGGACTTTGACGATCTGCTTCTTGAGACCTATTTCCTGTTAAACAATAACAATGCCGTCAGGGAGAAGTACGCCGGCCGCTACCATCATATCCTTATCGATGAATTCCAGGACACAAACCCCGTCCAGCTGGAGATTATCAAACTGATTGTCGATACGGATAATGACAATGACAAATCCTACTGGATCGCGGGGGACGACTGGCAGAGCATCTACTCGTTTGCCGGCGCGTCGGTCAACAATATCCTCAATTTCCAGAGCACTTTCAGTTCCTCCAAGCTCTTTATTCTCAATATCAATTACCGTTCCACGCCTCAGATATTAAAAGCTTGCCAGAACCTGATTTCCCATAATGTCCGGAAGATAGAAAAGACCCTGAAAACGGACAATCCGGGAGGAGATGAGGTCATTGTCCTGGAATCGTCATCGGAGGAAGGGGAAGCTTTATGCCTGGTCAATGAGATGAATGAATTGGTCGGACAGAGGGGTTATCAGTATAAGGACATCGCTGTCTTATACCGGGCCAATTTCCAGAGCAGGGTTGTGGAGGAAACCTTCGCCCAGATGAAAATACCCTATTACATTGAAAACGGATTGAACTTCTATCAGCGGTCGGAAGTCCGTTATTTGCTCGACTACCTGAGATTGATCAGTGATCCGGATTCTGAAGAAGGGGATGAGGCGTTAAGGTCAATATTGAATGTGCCCAACCGGTATATCAGCAGGAAATTCGTTCAGGAGCTGGCGGAATTCTCCAATAAGACCAATGTCCATCTCTATGAAGGGTTAAAGTCCATGCCGGTCGATCTTCCCTATATCCGGAAGAATGTTAAGGATTTCATATCGTTCATCAGTCCCCTGGCGGATTATTCCCCCAATCTGGAGCCTTCGGAAGTCATTTCCATGATCAGAAGCCAGCTGGATTATGACCGGTTTATCACGGATGAGGATATACCGACTCCGGATGATGTGAAGATTCAAAACCTCAACCAATTGCAGCTGTCGGCGGCAAGATACTCGAGCATTCAGTCCTTTCTGGAATATACGGACAGTTTCTCGGAGCAGATGAGCAACGACAAGGAAGGGATAGCCCTCATGACGATTCACAAGGCGAAAGGTCTGGAGTTTCCTGTTGTATTCGTCATTGGCCTGGTCGAGGGAATCACCCCCACCAAGAAGGGCGACATCGAGGAAGAAAGAAGAATTGTCTTCGTGGCCATATCCAGGGCGATGAAGATCCTCTACATCAGTTATTCCCATACTTACATGGGCCAGGCAGCAAAGAAGTCTCTCTTCATTGATGAGATCATGGGAACTCAGATGAATTCAATCATAGCCGCTTAAACCGTTTTAAATCGTTCCCACGGTTAAAACAGAAAACGGATAACCCCAGTATAAGGGAAGGTCTAAACACCTTCCCTTTCTCATTTATGAAAGGATGGGAGGCTAACCCATGAGCACATCAGACAAGAGAGCTTATGTGAGTATTTACTGCAAGATCTACACAAATAATTTCAGCGACGAGATGATTGACAGATACGCCACCGGAAAGGAAATTTATAATTTCCTATTAAGGGACGCCAAATGCTGTCTTCCCCTCAAGGGCGACTGCAACCT
>JAKQPD010000322.1 GCA_029564935.1 Bacteroidota bacterium | reverse complement strand
CCAAGAAATACTCTCTTATAATAATGAGTGTTTTTGTCATTCATCCGGTAATTCCAGTAACCCGACAAGGCTCCTGCTCCAAGGTCAAAATATACCTGTGGATCGAGATTGACGGGGAAGCCATGAATACCGATATCAAGTACTATAAAACCCATGCCGGCTGTTCTGGAATCACCAGAATATGGTCTGATACCTGCACCAGGGACTCTCAGTATGGCAGGATATTTTCCGGGTTTCTTTGGCATTGCCAGCATACCATAGATCCTTGATCCGAAAGCTTCATTCTGGAAACTTATATGGTAAACATTGGCATCACTGGTACAACGGTCAGGCAGCAATGTGATTCTCGGATCGAGATTCATTTTCCTTGCTTCAGCAATAGCATTGTTCCAGAAGCTTTCAAAATCAGCCGGATCCTTTACTGTCGGCTGGATCTTTTCAGGCTCAAATGCCGCAGTGGCAAGGCCTTCGTATCTGCGTCCGTCAACTTTTGCCCATACTCTGAGACGATAAAACCCCGGAGTCTTCATTGTTCCTGTTAATTCCATTTTGCCGTTTTTCAATACGACACCTTCCTTTTTAATGTCAGGGAGCATTTCAGGTCCGGCTTCATAATCGACTGTGACATTTTCAAGAAGATTTCCATACTGAATTACCTGGACAGAAAATCTGGCGGTCTCACTGACCTCGTATGTCCAGTCTTTATGGTCAGTTGCCACTATAACTTTAATCAATGGTGTCCCGTACTGTGAAAACAGGTTCAGGGAAATCACTGTCAGTAAAATTGATAACAGGACAGGTCTGGTAGTTTTGTTACTCATTTTTCCTTGGTTTTAAATTAATATTGCAGAATTATCTGCACCAATCACTGCAATCAGCTGGAAACAAAAAAATACTTCCCGCAGGTCTCGCGGATCTACGCAGATAAATTTATGTATTAAGAACTTTTTCCACTGCTTCTTTCGTCGGGAGAAGCAAATTAAACAGGCTCTAAAATTAACCATATTTAATTTTAAATTCAATTGTTTAATTACATTTGTCGGGATACAATTAAAGATATATGCCGTCAGAGAACCACCTCCTTCAAAAACGTGTTAATCTTTTTGATGGGATATCAATAGTAGCCGGTGGTATGATCGGCTCCGGGATATTTATTGTAAGCGCCGATATTGCCCGCAGCGTAGGTTCACCCGGCTGGCTGATGGTTGTCTGGCTGATAACCGGGATCATTACAGTTATCGGAGCTGTAAGCTATGGTGAACTCGCTTCAATGATGCCGGATGTAGGGGGACAGTATGTTTATCTTAAAGAGGCGTATCATCCGCTGGTCGGATTCCTTTTCGGATGGACAACCTTCCTTGTCGTTCAGTGTGGCTCGATAGCCGCAGTGGCAGTGGCTTTTGCAAAATTCACCGGAGTATTGTTACCGTGGATCTCCGAATCCAATGTTCTTTTTAACCTTGGGCCACTGAAAATAAATACGACAATGGTAGTCGCCATAGCTATGATTATTTTCCTTACATGGCTTAATACGAGAGGTATAGTGACAGGAAAGACGGTGCAGAATATATTTTCATCAACAAAGGTCATAGCACTTGCTGGTTTTATAATTATCGGACTCTTTGCACTGAGAACCAATAACTCTCTTGAAATAAACCGTGAGGTTTTCTGGAACGCAAATCAGGTGGGCCCCGATCTTCAGATTCGTCCGCTTGCAGGTTTTGCACTTGTTGCAGCAATCGGGACCGCTCTCGTCGGATCTCTTTTTGCCTCCGATGCGTGGTATAATGTGACTTATATAGCCGGAGAAGTAATTAATCCAAAACGAACAATCCCTCTGAGCCTCTTTTATGGAACCCTCCTCGTATCAGTAATTTATCTTCTTACCAATTTTATATATATTAGTGTTCTGCCATTATCGGGCTCTCCTGATGGTGCCGATGTAATGAGCAGAGGAATCCAGTTTGCCACGGATGACAGGGTTGCAACATCTGCCATGAATGCCATACTTGGTGATTATGCCGCAATAATAATGGCAATATTCATTATGATCGCTACCTTTGGATGTAACCATAGCCTTATCCTTACTGCTCCCCGTGTATATTATGCGATGGCGCACGATGGACTGTTCTTTAAAAAAGCCGGAGAAATTAACAGGTTCGGCGTTCCGGGTTTTGCTCTTGTTGTTCAGGGCATATGGGCAGTATTGTTATGTTTGTCAGGGACATATAGCGATCTTCTTGATTATGTGATATTCGCCGTTCTTATCTTCTTCACAATCACCATCCTGGCAATTTTTGTACTCAGGAAAAAACGTCCTGACATACCAAGGCCATACAAAGCCTTCGGCTATCCGGTGATCCCCGCCATTTATATCATTATCACAACGGTTATTATGATTATCCTGCTGATATATAAACCAAAATATACCTTTCCCGGACTTGTCATAGTGCTTTTAGGTATACCGGTTTATTATCTCTGGAAGCGTTACTCAGGAAGGAAAAGCACATAATCTGTTTTTATGTTTCCTGAAGCATTCATAAGAAGAATTAAGAAACAATCCTGCATAGATAGTGAAGAGCTTCTTCGGGCCCTGAGGGGAAAGTCTGTTGCTTCAATTCGTTTAAACCGCCTTAAATGGGACCGTGATCCTCCCGATTCATCTCCTGTTCCCTGGTGCAGGGATGGTTTCTTTCCCGGACCCAGACCGTCATATACAATGGATCCGCTTTATCATGCAGGTTGTTATTACCCGCAGGAATCATCAGGGATGTTTCTTGAAGAAATATTCCGGCAAACGCGACCGGAACCAGGTAATTACAAAATACTTGATCTGTGCGGCGCTCCGGGTGGGAAAAGCACACATCTTTCATCCCTTATCGGAAAAACAAGCTTGCTGATTGCCAATGAAGTGATCAGATCACGGGCATTGATACTCGCTGAAAATGTTACGAAATGGGGTATCCCGAATGTGATAGTTACACAGAGCGATGCATCAGCTTTCACAAGACTGCCGGGATACTTCGATATTATTCTTGTCGATGCTCCATGTTCCGGCGAAGGTATGTTCCGCGACACGATCGCAAGAAATGAATGGTCGGAGGATAATGCTGCAATGTGTTCCGACAGACAGAAAAGGATACTTATGGATGTCTGGCCGGCACTTAAAGAGGAAGGGATCCTTATTTACAGCACTTGTACATTCAATCCTGCCGAAAACGAGGAGAATGTCAAATGGATTACAGAAAGAAAGGGAGCAGAAACGGTCCGACTGGATATATCGGAATACAAAGGAATTATAGAAATCAACCACAGGGGAATTTACGGTTATGGTTTTTATCCGGGAAAGGTCAGAGGGGAAGGATTTTTTATTTCTGTTGTAAGGAAGAAAGAAAAACCACCTGAAAAGATTTCTAATATTAAATCGGATGCGAACCCCGGAGTAAGCAGGGAAGAAATAAGAGTCGCAACTGATATTTATGATACGGTGGCAGACAGACTGATAAAATACAATGACGAAATCATTGCTATCCCTTGCAATTATGGTGAATACCGGAAAATATCGGGCGCTCTGAAAATTGTAAAAGCTGGCCCCGGTCTGGCCAGGATGAAGAACCGCTCAGGAAATCTGAACATTGTTCCTCTGCATGATCTTGCATTATCAGTTAGTTATAAGAAAGAAGCTTATCCCACGGTTGATCTCAGTCTCGATAAGGCACAGGTCTATCTCAGCCGCGGACAAATTGCACCGGAGAAA
>JAKQPD010000305.1 GCA_029564935.1 Bacteroidota bacterium | reverse complement strand
GAGATACGATCGCGGCAGTTCAGGGTAAGATGCAAGGACGGGAAGTTCCGGACGATCGTGTTTCATCCAGTGACACTTCTGGATGGCTGCCAGCTGGTCATCTATGAAGATATTTCTGATATCGAAGAGGCAGAACGAGTACGGAACCTCCTGGCTGAGATCGTCAGGTCTTCCCACGATGCAATAATAGGAATGACGATTACAGGGAGAATTCAGACCTGGAATCCCGGTGCAGTGAGAATTTATGGGTATACTGCTGATGAGGTCGTTGGAAAAGATATCGACATCATATTTCCCACCCCTCTGCTGAATGAAAAAGACTGGATTCTTGCCAGGGTGAAAGCAGGTGAATTTATATCGGACTTCGAGACGAGAAGAGTGAGAAAAGACGGAAAGGTCATCGATGTATCAGTTACAGTTTCTCCCATCTTTGACCGGGATAATACAATTATCGGAACCTCAACCATCGTGAAAGATATTTCGTCCAAAAAAGCTGAAGAGCGGTTCAGGGCTCTTGAATCGAGATACAAGGACTTGGTTGATTCGATCAATGTCGGAGTGTATCGCAGTACTGGAGATCCGGAAGGAAAATTTATCTGGGGAAATTCACATCTGGTACGTATCCTCGGTTATTCTTCATTTGAAGCAGTGCAAGAGATACCAATTTCCGATATGTTTCTCAAGACGAATGGGCGAAAAGAGCTCATCGATGAACTCAAGAAAAATGGTTTTGTAAAGAACAGGGAGATGATGCTTAAAAAAAGCGATGGATCCGTTATTTACACCCGGATCACTGCCCTGGCAACGTTCAGTTCGGCCGGCGAGATCTCCTACATTAATGGTATTGTTGAAGATATCACTGAGAACAGGATTCTTTCCCGAAAACTTGCCTCCCTGCAGGGATTTTCAGAGAAGAATCTACCTGCAAACCCCTGATCCTCCCCGGATGGCGGTAATGCATGGAGGGTAACCTGATAAACCACTGCGAGGTCCGTTGATAGTAACCCCTCCAGGGTAGTGCAGGATTCCCTGCAGCCCGGTTTTGAAAAATATCAGGTTTTGCCTCTCCTCACGATCCGGTTGGAACGGTAATTTCAGTAAACGAAGGAGGATAGAACACAATCCCTTCCGTTCTCAGAGGATCCTTCAGAATAATTCCATTTTCGGTCTTTTCAGCCGTAACGATATAGGAATAGTATTGGTGCCTCTTTACTTCAGGCCGATCTTTTATACTCGCCAGAGTGCTGGAATCCAGACCTCTGAATTTTGGATATTCCCCCTTTCTGGAGATACCCCTGAAAGGATCATATCCCTCAATCACATAGCTGGATTGCTCCTCCCGGATCACCAGCCATCTCAGGGGATGTAATGTCGGGATAAGGATTCCCTTTGTATGAGTGCGTGCAAAATATCGGATCCCTGCAGACAGTGCCACAAATGCGATAAAAAATGATCCATAAAGAAATACCAGCATGCCAGATCTCTGTCCTCCGATCAGGATACCGGCAAAGAGGATACTTGCTGAAAAAAGGATCAGACTGGGGCCCGGGAATACCCCCACAGTGCATTTTTTTGTTGATAGCGGATAAAAGAGCGGTATCCCGGGAAAGGCGAGAGTATCGAGTAAAAGGTGGGTACATCCCCCGACAAATATCCCTATCATAAGAACTGGAGAGCCCCCTGAGCAGAATGCACAGGCACCGGCCTGATC
>JAKQPD010000301.1 GCA_029564935.1 Bacteroidota bacterium | reverse complement strand
TTATCGAGCTCTTCCCTGTCAGCTGTCTCATACAGAATCACAGAACCGATCATCTTTTCATTATCATCAAGAATAGCTCCTCCGAATAAAAAGTGACCTGCTTTTCTTACATTTGCGATCTTTTCAAGATGCTCAGGCCTGCTTTTCAACCGCCGTTCAGGCGCCTCAGGATCAGTTGCATCATAAGCTATAAGTAAAAATTGCATATTTATATATTATTTCCATTTAACCTTTTTATGTTTCCGGTCACCTGCGGGTGTGTCAAAAGCCCCCCCTGGGGGGTTTGGGGGTAGATCAGGACTTTTGAGACATCCTCTACCGGTATGCGGCGTCCGGCTACCGGTATGCGGTTACCGGCTAATACCACATGCCGTATGCCGCATGCCACATGCCGCACGTCGTACACCGGAAGCCACATGCCGCATGTCGCACGCCGTACACCGCACGCCGCACGCCGCATGCCGGACGCCGGATATTACTCCCTGTCAAATTTAAGATATTTATTATACCTGCTAAATTGAACATCTTAAAATCCTTTATCATTTTTTATCTTTGCCGGTATCCGGACAAACAAGGATTTTGACGCTGTCGATTTTTTAAAAATTTAATATGTCAGATTTCAGGTCATTTCTTAACCCGGTTCGATTCTTCAGGGACCTCAGGCGAAGGGATCACAAACATGTTCTGGGGGCGCTTGACATTTTTAAATATATAGGTCCGGGTTTGCTTGTTACAGTAGGATTTACTGATCCCGGAAACTGGGCTGCAAATATTGCGTCCGGATCTGAATACGGATATACGCTTCTCTGGATAGTCACATTATCAACAATAATGCTGATACTGCTTCAGCATAACGTTGCACACCTTGGAATAGCTACCGGATACTGTTTGTCCGAAGCAACATCGATCTATACACGTCCGGCAATCTCACGGACAGTTCTTTCACTTGCAGTACTTGCATCAATTGCGACATCACTGGCTGAGATACTTGGAGGAGCTATTGCCCTGGAAATGCTTTTTAAAGTGCCGGTTAAGATAGGATCAATGCTTGTAACGATATTTGTTCTGATTATGCTCTTTACAAATTCCTACAGGAAAATCGAAAAATGGATTATTGCATTTGTCTCGATAATAGGTCTTTCATTCCTGTATGAGATTTTTCTTGTAGATGTTGACTGGGCCGAAGCAGGTATTTCGTGGATCAAACCTTCAATACCCCGGGGATCCATGCTGTTGCTTATGAGTGTCCTTGGTGCTGTAGTAATGCCACATAATCTTTTTCTTCATTCAGAGATAATTCAAAGTCGCCGGTGGAATCTTGAAGAAGACAGTATCATAAAGAAACAGCTGAAATTTGAATTTGCCGATACTCTGCTTTCAATGCTTATAGGATGGGCTATAAACAGTGCTATGATCATTCTGGCTGCAGCGACATTTTTCGTAAATAAAACCGAAGTAAATGAACTCCAACAGGCAAAAAGCCTGCTTGAGCCCCTTCTCGGAACAAACGCTGCTGTTGTTTTTGCAATAGCGCTTCTGTTTTCAGGGATAGCATCTACAATTACCTCTGCCATGGCCGGAGGTTCAATAGTCTCCGGGATGGTAAAGGAACCTTATAATATAAAAGATAACCATACACGTACGGGAGTTATAATCTCACTTATAGGTGCACTTATAGCAATATTTTTCACAAAAGATCCCTTCAGGGGTCTGATACTGTCACAGGTATTCCTTAGCATACAGCTTCCTTTTACAGTATTTGCACAGGTATACCTTACTTCCTCAAAGAAAGTGATGAGAAAATATGCAAATACAGGATTTATGACGGTACTTTTACTTATCATTGCATCAATTGTCACTTTCCTGAACCTCAGATTACTTTATGATATCATCTTCAATTAACCATTATCGCTATGCCGGAGGAAATGTATAATACCGGACTGGTCCTCAGCGGTGGAGGCACAAGGGGATTTGCCCACCTCGGAGTACTGCAGGCACTTAATGAAGAAAGTGTTTATCCGGATGTGATAGCCGGTGCAAGTGCGGGAGCTCTTGCCGGAGTAATGTACTGCGACGGGATCAGTCCCCGGGAAGCTCTGAAGATAATGAAAGGGAGCAGCCGGCTGAATTACATGAAACCAACAATGCCCCGTGATGGCCTGTTACAGCTCTCAGGAATCAAGAAAATCCTTGAAGATCATTTACACGCTAAAACTTTCGGTGATCTGAAAGTACCACTTTATGTGTCGGCTACAGATCTCAATAACGGCAAACCTGTTTATTTTTCAAGTGGTCCTCTGCTTGACCCGATAATTGCTTCAGCAAGCATTCCCGTGCTTTTTAAACCTGTAATTATTGATAATATTCATTATGTCGATGGCGGAGTTCTCGATAACCTTCCCCTGAGACCTATTGAAAAGCTTTGCCGCTTCACGATCGGTTCTTTTGTTAACCCGGTAGGAAAAGAAGAATCCCTGACAAGCCTGATAAAAATAACTGAAAGAACCTTCATGATTATGATGGCTAAGGAGGTAACTGAAAAATCAAAGAAATTCGATATTTTTATTTCGCCACAGGAACTTAAAAATTATGGTATACTGAGTCCCGACGAGGCAGATGCTGTCTTCAAAATCGGATATAAGGCAACCAAAGATAAACTAAAGGAACCAGAGGTACGGCAACTTATTGCTTCCCGGTTTTAGATCAATAACACAACTTGTCCCGCTTTAAGCGGGAGAGTTCCACTGAGATTCACAGAGTTCCACAGAGGTTCACTTGCGCCGCTGTGCCGCTGCGCCTCAAATTAAAAATAACTCGTCCCATCCCAGCAATGGGTACAAAGTTGTTCTTTAGGAAGGCCTATAGCAGTGATCAGATCATCCAGCCGCTGATATAAGAGTGAATCAAGTGCAAGATTCTCAGCGATCTTACCGACCATTTTTCCATACTTTTCCGAATCCGGATTGGAATATTCCTTTAATTCACTGTCATCTCCCCCAAGTTCTTTAACGGCTCTGCGGGCGGCAAGCTCCATGGGTGTACGGGACTGCGTAAAATTCAGAAAATCACAGGGATAAAGAAGTGGTGGACAGGCAATTCTCATATGCAGTTCTTTTGCACCGCATTTCCTCATGTCATTTGTATTATCCTTCAGCTGGGTTCCCCTTACGATACTGTCATCAATAAAGATCATTTTCTTACCTTTAATAACAGCTTTATTGGGTATAAGCTTCATTCTTGCCACAAGATCTCTCTGTTCCTGGAATGCAGGAAGAAAACTTCGGGGCCAGGTTGCAGTGTACTTTGAATATGCACGTTTATTGGGTATCCCCTTTTCATTTCCATAACCAATTGCATGTCCAACACCGGAATCGGGTATCCCGCATACAAAATCGGCCTGAACCGAATCGCGTTTTGCCAAAGCGGCTCCGCATCTGTAACGGCATTCATCCACATTTATCCCTTCATAATAAGAAGGCGGATAACCATAATATACCCACAGGAATGCACATATCTGCATTTTATCTCCCGGTTTCCTCAACTGTGTGTAGCCTTCAGCCGTTATCCGGACAATTTCCCCGGGTCCGAGGTAATATTCCGGATCGAAACCGGTGTTCGGGAAAGAACAGGACTCTGAGGCAATGGCATAAGCACCTTCTTTTTTCCCAATTATAACCGGAGTTCTGCCCAGCTTATCCCTTGCAGCTATGATCCCATCCTCCGTCAGGATCATCAGCGAACAGGAACCCTTAACATTTTCAAATACATTTTCTATACCTTCCGTAAAACTGTCTTTTTCACAGATCAGACTGGCAACAACCTCGGTGGGATTAATATTTCCTCCGAAATTTTCCGTGAAATGCTGTTTCTGATTTAATATATGTTCTTCAAGCTCTGAAATATTTATCATCCGGCATACCGTAACTATAGCGAAACGCCCCAGATGTGAAGTAAACAGGATCGGCTGAGGATCAGTATCACTTATTATTCCCATTCCGGAATTGCCTTTGAAATCCTTAAGATCTTCCTCAAATTTTGTCCTGAAATATGAATTTTCAAGGGTATGGATCGACCTCCGGAATCCCTTGCCCGGAACAATAAACACCATCCCGGCACGTTTTGTTCCTAAATGAGAATGGTAATCGGTACCGTAAAAAACATCCTGAACACAGTCTTGCTTTGAGATTACACCAAAAAAGCCGCTCATACAATTGATAATTAATATGTTAAGTAATATATTGCCAACTGTAAATTTAAGAATTGATCCGGATTTTATATTATAGAGAGTAATTATTATTTTTTATATTTTTGCAAACCATTCACATAATTAAAGATATCTATAATGGCGGAAACAAATTATCAGACTGACCAGACAAATAAAAAGAACACTCCTATCGGAATGATAGCACTTTCTATCATCCTTGCAGCCGCTCTTATCTTCCTTGTTGTAATGTATTTCGACCAGAAAAGTAAAATGGTTGAAATGGAAACAGTCCTGACCCAGGAAAAAGATTCACTGGCAAATGAATTAAAGCTTATGGTAGCTGCATATGATACCATGAAGACAAATAACGATACACTCAATGCCAACCTTGAAAAGGAAAAGAAAAGGATCATCCAGCTGCTCTCAATAAATGCATCAAATGCCCAGCTTATAAAGAAATACAGGAGCGAGATCACCACAATGAGAGAAATTATGAAGAGCTATATCGTTCAGATAGACTCTCTTAATTCACGTAATAAGCTGCTTGTGGCTGAAAATACACAATTCAGACAGGAGATTGCAAAAGTTCAGAATACTAATGTCCAGCTCGAAAAAGAAAAAGAAGAACTTACGACAAAGGTAGTGACCGCGTCTGTCATTCAGGCTAAAAATATTACAGCAGCAGCCCTGAACAGAAAAAGGAAAGAGACAAACAGAATAAATCTGATGGAATCACTCAGGGTATGCTTTACCCTTAGGGAAAATGCGATTGCCGGGGCCGGACAAAAAGAAGTATTCATGAGGGTTATAAGACCTGATTCACTGGTCATTACAGGAAGCCCTGACAATCTTTTTGATTACAGGGGAAATAAAATAATCTATTCCGAAAAACGTACAGCCGATTATATGAACCAGGATCTCGAGATGTGCATTTTCCTGTCCAATACCGGTGATTTTATTGTAGGGAACTACAGCATTGAGCTCTATCTTGAAGATAATAAAATTGGCCGGACAACATTCTCGCTGGCAAAGAAATGATTTCCACTATGATGGTGGCATTATAAATTCGGAAATAATATTATCCGATATCATTTTACCCTGATTCGTAAGGATCAGGTTTTTATTATCCTGCTTCATCAGGCCGTAATCAATAAATTTACCGCTGAGATTTACTATATAATCGTAACCCTCTTTTTCAAATATCTTTTCAATATACTCAAGATCAATACCCCACATTGTCCTCAGAGAAGTCATCACATATTCATTGAATTTGGTCTTTATATCAAGCTCTTCTCTTTCAAAACTGGGTATTCCGGAATTAGTCGATTTAATATATTTTTTAATGTCTCTGATATTCCACTGTCTTGAATAACCGTTAAATGAATGTGCAGATGGCCCGAGTCCCAGGTAAGGTACCTGTTTCCAGTAATTTGTATTGTGAATCGAAAAATATCCAGGCTTTCCGAAATTCGAAATTTCATAATTAATGAATCCTGCCTGACTTGTTTTTTCCAGAAGGATATTAAATTCAGCCGTACTTTCATCCTCATCGATCTCAACAAGAGTTCCTTTTTCTTTCATCCTGTTAAATACAGTTCCGGGTTCAATTGTCAGATGATATGCTGAAAGATGTTGAATATCAAATGCAAGAGTTTTATCAAGGCCGGATGCCCATTCAGTGGTACCCATACCGGGAATCCCATAGATAAGATCAACAGAAATGTTCTTAAAGCCAGCTTCTGAAAGTCTCATCAGTGAATCATGTGCCTGGGCTGCCGAGTGTCGCCGGTTCATCATTTTAAGATCTTCATCACGCCACGACTGAATGCCCAGACTGACTCTGTTAACTCCGGTATCAGCCAGTTCCTTTACATAATCCTGTGTCACATCATCAGGATTCAGTTCTATTGTTATCTCATTTTCCTTTTCGACAAAGAATCGTTGCCTGAGATGATCAAGCAGCGACCCTATTTCTTTTGGACTGAATACAGAAGGGGTTCCTCCTCCCAGATAAATTGTAGAAACAGAATACCCTGCCAGATAATCAGACCTCAAATCCGCTTCTTTTCTCAAAGCACTTAGAAACAATGAATTATCATCATGGGAAATGACATGATAAAAATCGCAGTAATAACAAAGTTTCCTGCAAAAAGGGATATGTAGATAAATTCCTGCCATTGGTTTAGAATGCTTTCACAAACACAAAGAAAAACAATTGATTAGAATTTTCTATGATTTAAGATGACTAATTAATACATTTGCCGCAAAAAGAAATGAACATTCTTAAAAATAATATCTATACTATCACTGTTTCACTGATCATTTTGTATCTGAGCATGGCTACTCCCAGTACTTTTGTAAGGTCTGGTTTTTTTGATATACCCCATTTAGACAAATTTGTTCATTTTGGCCTGTATTTTCTACTTATGGGAACAATGATACTGGAACACAGACGTTCGCTTACAGACACCAGAAAGCTTCTGTTAATGGCTCTTATTCCTTTTTTCTTCGGCATTATTGTTGAATTCATGCAATCGGAATTCACAAGAAACCGTAAAGGAGAGATACTGGATATGATTGCCGACACAGGCGGAGTATTTTCTGCTCTGTTTCTCTGGCTGTTTTTCAAGCCATATCATTTTCTGAATAAATCTAAATAATTATCTGATCAGACTCGCCGGCTTTTCTCACCAGATCATTTATTGTTTTCTTACTGAAAAGCTTCACAAGATCTTTTCGTATCGAAGAATAATCATCGTGAAGGGCGCATTTTTTCCTGTGCAAAGTAACATATGATCTGCATGTGCTGTTATGTATTATACAATTACTGAAAATATCATCCCCTTCTATTGTTTTAATTATTTCAAGAAGGGTAATATCTCCCGGATCTTTTAAGAGCGAAAAGCCTCCATGCGGACCTTTAAGTGAGATGAGTATCTTACGCTTGGCAAGCTGCTGAAGTATCTTTCCAAGAAATGGTGCAGGCAGATTCAGATCTTTTGAAATAGTAATTATATCAGTCATCTTTTTCCCTTCAGGCCGGCTGGCGAGATACATTACTGCCCTGATACCATAACGTGATGAATTTGACAGCATATCAGTACAGTTTTAAAGGTATTTTATCAATTCTTCTCTTATGTCTGCCACCTTCAAAATCAGTTTCAAGAAATACCCTGACTATCAGATAGGCCTCCGATTCTGAAATAAATCTGCCCGGTAATGCACATACATTAGCATCGTTATGTGCTCTTGCCAGTCTGCTTATTTCTTCATTCCAGCATAATGCACTTCTTATACCCTGATGCTTGTTCGCAGTCATATTTATTCCATTGCCTGTACCGCATATTGAAATACCCAGCTCATATTCACCTGCTGCAACCGCTTCGGCCATCTTATGACCAAAATCAGGATAATCAACCATCTCTTCCGTAAATGTCCCGAAATCCTTAACTTCATATTTCTGCTTGTTAAGAAAGTCAAGAAGTTTCCGCTTCAGATAAAATCCGGCATGGTCCGATACTATTGCAATTTTTTTCTTTTTCACCGTCTTATATTAAATATTCACAAAGTACATCAAATTTAAGAACCATCTGATCCTGTTAATAATTTGTAGAAAACCTGTAGTTAAAAAGTGTAAAATTCTTAATTTTTAAAATATTTCCCGGTTTTAACCGGAATTAAAACATTTACAGGAAACTTTTAATAAAATAATGTCAGGAAATAAACCTTAAATGAACATTTAAAAATATAAATTTGTTTCATTACAGCTACTGATATGTTATTATTAACATCTGTTAATTAAAACATCAACGTCCTGATTATCAAAAATGGTATGTTTTTTGAACTGTTGAAAAGATGTTTGCTTTATAATAGTTGCGAAAAAAACAATAAAAGTCTTCTTAAAATTCAAACACAATTAACAGCATATTATAACCATCATAAATATTAATTATTATAAAATAATGTTATATATATGATGTTACTTTACATGAAAACAAATGAAAGAGCAGAAAGATATAGATTATATACGGGAAATAAATAAAATCAGAAAGGAAAAGAATGTAATTATCCTGGCTCATTATTATCAGCTGCGGGAAATACAGGATCTGGCCGATTTTGTTGGTGATTCCCTTGCACTTTCGCAGAAAGCCGCATCAAATGATTCAGACATTATTTTATTCGCGGGAGTGAAATTCATGGCTGAGACAGCCAAAATTCTTGCACCTGAGAAAAAAGTACTCCTCCCCGACATTAATGCCGGATGTTCTCTTGCAGATTCTTGTAAAGCGGAAGATTTTAAGAAGTTCATTGATGAAAACCCCGGACGTACTGTTGTAACATATGTAAATACAACAGCTGAGATAAAAGCCTTATCAGATATAAGCTGTACTTCATCCAATGCGGTTCAGATCATTAAATCCCTTCCTGAAAATGAAAAGATAATATTTGCACCGGACAGGAACCTGGGTAATTATGTTATGAATGAAACAGGGCGTGACATAATTGTATGGAATGGAACATGCCATGTTCATGAAGAGTTTTCAATTGAAGCAATCTTAAAACTAAAATCAGAAAATCCGGGATCAAAAGTAATTGTACATCCTGAATGTGAATTACCGGTAAGACTGGTTGCAGATTATATTGGTTCAACGGCAGGTCTTCTTGATTTTACGAAAAGAGATAATGGTGAAATTTATATAATTGCAACTGAGCCTGGTATCATTCATCAGATGAAGAAGGCAAACCCTGATAAGAAGTTTATTCCTGCACCCCCCAGAGATTCAACCTGTGGATGCAGTGAATGTAATTTTATGAAAATGATTACTATTGAAAAGATTTATAATTGCCTTAAGGATGAAGAACCGGAAATAATCCTTGACAGCAAACTAATTTCTGATGCCCGACGTCCGATCTTCCGGATGCTGGATATTTCAAAAACCCTTGTAACAGGTAAATGATGAAAAAGACTTTGATAGTTTTTGTTTTATTTATTTCTGCAGTCGCAGTATACCCTCAGGGAAATGAGCTTCTCAGTGACGGATATCATGTATTCAGATATCCTAACGGATCAGTTTCAAGTGAAGGACTTATTAAAAACGGTAAGCCTGAAGGATACTGGAAAAGTTATTATGTTACAGGTGTGAAGAAATCCGAGGGTAAACGCACAAGTTTCCTTCTTGACAGTATATGGATATTCTATGATCAGGTAGGAGATACAACTGAAAAAATCAGTTACCTGTTCGGTAAAAAGAACGGCTATTATTACAGGTATAAAAAAGATCCTGCAACTGGTATTTATCTATGGTCAAAAGAATTATATGCAGGCGACAGGAAAGAAGGTACTGCATATTTTTATTATCCCGACGGAAAAGTTCAGCAGACAATAACTTACAATGAAGGGAAAAAAGAAGGATTAGCTAAGGAATATGATAAGAAAGGAGAGATAATTACCCTCCTTGAATACAATAATGATTTTCTTATCAGCAGGGAAAGGATAAACAGGACCGATGCAAAAGGTTTAAAACAGGGTGAATGGAAGGATTTTTATCCTTCTGGCAGAATAAAAACAGAAAGAACATTTAAAGATGACCTTCTTCATGGTTATTATAAGGAATACGACAGCAGGGGAATGCTTACAGTTACAATGTTATATGATAACGGGGCAATTGTTAAATCAAGGGTTGAAGATGAACCTGATATAGAAATTGTTAACAGGTACGACAGCGATAATAAACTGATTTATAGCGGACCATACAGGAATAATGTACCTGTTGGAACACATCGTGAATTCTCAAAAGATGGTAAGGTATCCAATTCATTCATTTATAACGATAATGGTTTGCTGTTATCAGAAGGTATAGTTGATGAGGCCGGAAATTCAAACGGAAAATGGAAGAACTTTTATCCTGACGGAAAGATATTGTCAGAAGGGACATATACGGACAACAGACGTACCGGAACATGGAAATTCTATAATGCATCATCGAAGCTTGAACAAACAGGTTCATATAATAACGGCAGGCCTGACGGATTATGGAAATGGTATTATGACAACGGTGCAGTCCTGAGAGAAGAAGAATATTTCCAGGGTGAAAGAGACGGGATCTATGTCGAGTATTCATCAGAAGGAGATATTATTGCACAGGGCCAATATACTGACGGTGAAAAGAATGGCAAATGGAAGATCACCACGGGCGATTATACTGAAGAAGGGAATTACATTATAGGCCTGAAAGACGGACAATGGAAATCCTATTACAGTAATGGCACCTTAAAATTTAAAGGGAATTATCTCCAGGGCAATCCGGACGGGCAGCATCTTTATTATTATGATACAGGGAAATTAAAAGAAGAACAGTATTACAGAACAGGTATAAGACAAAGAACCTGGAAGAAATTTGATGAAAACGGAGCGCCTTTTCTGACAATTACATATAAGGATGATGTTGAAGTTAGTATTAACGGAGTGAAAATAAATCTTCCTGAGAGCGATACAAAGCTTATAAAATAGTTACTTTGCTTCATGGATGAAAGCTTTAACATCAGGAAAGAATCCGATTCAGCTAACGACCAGGAAATAGACAGGCAGCTCAGACCTGTTTCCTTCAACGATTTCAAAGGACAGCAACAGGTTATTGATAATCTTGTTGTTTTTGTTACTGCTGCAAAGCAAAGAGGAGAATCGCTCGACCATGTATTGTTGCATGGTCCGCCTGGCCTTGGAAAAACAACTCTTGCCGCAATAATCTCAAATGAACTTGGAGTAAATCTCCGGGTAACATCCGGTCCGGTTCTGGATAAACCGGGTGATCTTGCGGGTCTTCTGACAAATCTGGAAGAAGGTGATGTACTTTTTATCGACGAAATACACAGACTTTCACCAGTAGTTGAGGAATACCTTTATTCAGCCATGGAAGATTACCAGATTGATATCATGATCGATAAGGGGCCAAGCGCAAGATCAGTACAACTTAATCTCAATAATTTCACGCTTATTGGTGCAACAACAAGATCCGGGCTGCTGACAAGTCCCCTCAGAGCAAGATTCGGAATAAAATTTCACCTTGAATATTATGATCATGATATACTTACCGGAATAGTGAACCGATCGGCAGGTATACTGAACATAAAGATAGATGAGATTGCAGCTGTTGAAATTGCGAAAAGAAGCAGGGGAACACCAAGAATAGCGAATGCCCTTTTGAGGAGGATAAGGGATTTTGCACAGGTTAAAGGATCAGGAAAGATCGATATAGATATAACAAAGTATGGCCTTAATGCACTTAACATTGACCAGTACGGACTAGATGAAATGGACAACAGGATATTATCGGTCATCGTGAATAAATTCAGTGGAGGGCCTGTAGGTTTAAATACTATTGCAACAGCTGTGGGCGAAGAAAGCGGAACTATTGAAGAAGTCTATGAGCCGTTTCTTATAAAAGAAGGATTCCTCAAAAGAACACCCAGGGGTCGTGAGGCAACCGAACATGCATATAAGCATCTTGGTAAAATTTACAGGAATGATCTTACGGGAACACTTTTCTGAAATGTTCAGGGCTTAAGTTCAATCAAAAACATTACTTATTTTTTCAAGTCCCCTGGCATCCATTATCCTTATCCTCCTGCCGGTAAGTTCAACAAGCTTATCCGCCTTGAATTCAGATAAGAGCCTTATCACAGATTCTGTTGCTGTCCCGATAATATTTGCTAGTTCTTCACGGGTCAGAGAGATCTTGAGATAATTCTGATCATCAAGTCCAAAATCATTTATAAGAACAAGGAGGATTTCTGCCAGCCTTTCCCTCACTGTTTTCTGGGCAATATCTGTGATGAATGAATTTGCTTCCCCAAGCTCATGACATGCAAGCTTTAACAGTTCATGGGCAAAGACGGGATTTGATCTGACGAATGATATCAGTATATCAGAAGGAATAAAACACACATTGCAATCTTCAATAACCTTGGCTGATGTACAGGCAACCTCATTACTCAGGACACTTCTGTAGGCGATTATATCCCCGGGTTTTGCAAAGCGGATGATCTGTTCTTTACCGTCAAACCCTGTTTTAAAAACCTTGATTATACCGCTGTGGATACAGTAAAATCCGCTTATCCGGCTTCCTTCCCTGTACAAAACGTCACCACGTCTGAACTGGCGGAACTCCTTCTTAAAATTGATCATATCGCCTTCTTCAGCTGTAAGGTGCCTGAATATAGACCCTGTTTCAGCTGAACATTTGTCACATACCGGAACTGAGACATCATGCTGCTTCATCTGCGTAAATAATTACACTTGTTAACAAAAATCTGAATTATAAGTTCAAACAGTTAAAATGAAGTACTGAATTGTCCAAGAAACCTTATATCATTTTCAAAGTAAAGCCGGAGATCATTAACCTGATATTTTAACATTGCAGGTCTTTCAATGCCCATGCCGAATGCGAATCCTGTATATTTTGCACTGTCAATATTACAGGCGTCAAGGACGGCAGGATGAACCATTCCGCAACCTAACACCTCAAGCCAGCCTGTATATTTACAAACATTACATCCTTTCCCCCCGCAGATAGTACAGCTTACATCCATTTCCCCGGAAGGTTCAGTAAACGGGAAGTATGATGGCCTGAGCCTTATTTTTGTATTCTTACCATACATCTCCCTGGCAAAGAAAAGCAGAGTCTGCTTGAGATCGGCAAAGGATACATTTTCATCAATATATAAACCTTCTACCTGGTGAAATATACAGTGTGCCCTTGCAGATATTGCTTCATTCCTGAATACACGGCCCGGTGAAATCGTCCTTATCGGAGGCTTCTGATTATGCATAACCCTAACCTGGACAGAAGACGTATGAGTACGAAGCAATATATCTCCGGGATTTGAATCCTCTGAAGAAATCCTTGAAATATAAAATGTATCCTGCATATCCCTCGCCGGATGCTCGGGAGCGAAATTTAAACAGGTGAAATTATGATCATCATCTTCAATTTCAGGACCTTCAGATACTGTAAAACCTATCCTCTCAAATATTCTGATGATCTCATTCCTGATTATTGAAATAGGATGACGTGATCCTAATTCCCAGGGATAACATGGCCTTGTAAGATCATTTTGTCCTGAACTGGCTGAAGAAAAACTTAACCGGTTTTTAAAATCGTTATATTTATCAGTTGCAGTTTGCTTTAATTTATTAAGAATCTGGCCAATATTCTTTTTATCGGAAGGAGAGACATCCCTGAATTCTTCAAAGAGATCTGAAATAATACCTTTTTTTCCAAGATATTTAATACGGAATGTTTCCAGCTCTACAGGATCATTTATCTGAAGGGAATTAATTTCGGTGATTAAAGAATTTATTCTGGAAAGCATTTATAAAAAGTTTAGTATTAATATATTTTTATTTGGAAATAATTTTCATTTTCAATATCCTGATATCAGACAGAGGGCGATCAGTATTATCAGTCTTTACGGCAGCTATTCTGTCAACAACATCGAGGCCTTCAGTTACTTCACCAAAGACTGTATACGTTCCGTCAAGACGGGGTACACCACCCAGGGTTGTGTATACTGATCGTTGATCCGCGGGAATTTTGTAGCTTTCATTTATTGTCAGATATTCAAACATTTTAGCCGAAGCCTTTTCCTGTATTTCACCATCAGAAACCTGGATGCCTGAAATTCGTGCACTATCGGAAATCTCCCTGAGAAATTTTATGAACATTGCCTGCTTGAGGTTATTATTAATCCTTTGTTCAGCCTGGTTAAGATCGGTTTCTGTGAGCTTTGTCCCCTGAACAATATAAAACTGTGTTCCTGAAGACCTCATTTCCGGATTGACTTCATTGCCTTCACGTGCTGCAGCAAGGGCTCCTTTTTTGTGAAAATATCCGGAACGGAACTCCGCAGGAATTGTGTAATTTGAAATAGAATCTAAACCCTGCGGTAAACCGGATTGCCTTGTTGTGGGATCACCTGCCTGTATCATAAAGGAATTTATGACACGATGAAATAATACTCCGTCATAAATGCCGGAATTTACAAGCTTGGTGAAATTATTCCTGTGAAGCGGAGTTTCGTCATAAAGCCTGATCTTGATATCTCCGAGCGTGGTCTTAATGAGGACTATCGTATTCTCATTGCTTCCTGTGGTTTTACAGCTGACAAGAATAAGGAATATTAATAGAAGAATCGGTTTTAATCGCGGTTTGTTCATGATTGTTACAATTTGATAAACATTATAGCCTGATAACCTGCGTAAAGATATCTAACTTTAAGCATCATTGTAAAGAATGATTTTTAAAATAAGCTGAAATTGATTTATTTGTTATTTCGAAAAATTAAATTCTTACGACTATCTTTGCATTCATTTTAATAAAGTGAACGAAGTCAGAGTTTTAGCAAAACAAACCTTGGTCTACGGTTTTGGAACTATCGTTCCGCGATTCCTTAACTATGGAATACTCACATTTTTGTATACGAGGATATTCGACAAAGGTGAGTATGGAATTGTTACAGAACTATACGCATGGATGGTATTTCTGCTAATAATTCTGACATACGGAATGGAAACAGGTTTTTTCAGGTTTTCGCAAAACAAGGAAAATTATGAAAAGGTATATTCGACTGCTTTAATAAGTTTATTCACTTCTTCATTGCTGTTTGTGATCCTGGTTTTTGTCTTCATTAAACCTGTTTCGACTTTATTGAAATACAGTGAAAATCCTGAATATATTAAAATGTTTGCTGCTATAGTAGCTATAGATGCATTTGCAGCCATTCCATTCGCACGATTAAGAAAAGATAATAAACCGGTTATATTCAGTCTGATAAAGATTCTGAATGTGATTTTCACCATTATCGCTGTTGTTTTTCTTCTTTTCATAGCGCCTGATATTTACCAAAGGAGCAACGGATGGTTTTCAAAAGTCTATGATCCGGAATATGGCGTTGGTTATGTATTTCTTGCAAATCTTATAGGCAGTTCTGCAACGCTCATATTATTGCTTCCTTACATTATAAAAATCAAACCTGTGTTCAGAAGAGATATCTGGATTAAGATGGTCAGTTATTCCTTCCCTCTGATGATAGCTGGTCTGGGCGGCGCAGTGAATGAAGCTCTTGATAAGATAATATTAAGGAGAATGGCAGCTAATGGAGATGGACTTGAAGTACTGGGAGAATATGGAGCAGGTTATAAAATTGCAGTGCTGATGTCACTTTTTATACAGATGTTCAGATTTGCAGCGGAGCCGTTTTTCTTTGAAAGAGCAAAATCAACCGGAGCAAAGGAAACATACGCTTTTGTAATGAAGTTCTTTGTAATTTCGATGATAGTGGTATACCTCGTTATTAATCTTTATATTGCAGGATTCAGTCTGATAATCGGGGAATTATTCAGATCTTCAGTAATTGTAGTACCGATTGTAAGCATGGGATATCTTCTTTACGGAATATATATGAATCACAGCATCTGGTATAAATTAAATGATCTGACAAAATATGGAATTTACATTACATTTACCGGTGCAGCAGTTACCATTCTTATAAATGTAATCTTTATTCCTGCCTATGGTTATATGGCATCAGCATGGGCTCATATTGCATCTTACGGAAGTATGATTATACTATCTTTCATTCTGGCTGAAAAACACTTTAAAATAGAGTACAGGATGAAGGAACTTATCCCTTATTTCATACTGGCAGGCATGATTGTTATTTTTTCAAGGATTTTCAAATACCCGGGTTTAATTGCTGAAATTGCTATAAATACGGTATTAATTGTTCTTTTTATAATATTCGCACAGTACAGAGATCATTTTTTGACAGTATTTTTCAAAAAAAGTTATAAATGAAGATCAGGATAGTAAATAAATCCGGACATGATCTGCCTGAATATTCTACAATTGCATCGGCCGGTATGGATGTCAGGGCAAATCTTGAAAAAGATGTTATAATTAGTCCGGGTAAGAGAGCATTGATCCCAACGGGTTTGTATCTTGAGATCCCTGTGGGTTATGAAGCCCAGATAAGGCCACGAAGCGGACTGGCGATAAATAAGGGAATAAGTATATTAAATTCTCCGGGGACTATCGATTCGGATTACCGTGGAGAAGTTTGTATAATAATGATAAACTTATCTGAAGAAGATTTCGTTATAAGAGATGGCGACAGGATATGTCAGATGGTGATAAGCAAACATGAGAGAGCTGAGTGGATAAAAGTTGATGTTCTTGAAGAAACAGAACGAGGTTCGGGAGGATTCGGTCATACTGGAAAGAAATAAGAAATGAAGAAAAGATTGTTATTAAATATTTGGGTTATAATCCTCATCGTTAGTTCCATAACTTCATGTAATAAGAAGATTACGCCGGCCATTAATGATATAACCAGGGGAAAAGAGTATGATTCGGCAGTGTTTGATTATGTATTTGTTGAGGCTGTAAAGCAAAAACTTATGGGTAACAACGGCGAAGCTCTGAAATACTTTGAACAATGTGCCAAACTTAATCCCTCAAGCGATGCAGTTTACTATCAGATGGCTCAGATAGTACTCTCAGGAGGCGATCTTAAGAACGGGAAGAAATTCGCACGTAAAGCGGTTGAGATCCAGCCTGATAATCTATGGTATCTGATGATGCTCTCGGGAGTGTATTACCAGGAAAGGAATCTGGACAGTGCAATAGTGTATTATCAGATGGCAGTTGAGAAATACCCTGAAAAGGAGGAACTGCTGCTGGCGCTCGGAAATCTTTATTCTGAAAATGAAAAATATGATAAGGCAGGGATAATTTTTAACAGGCTTGATAATAAATATGGAATTAATGAAACCTCTACACTGGCAAATGTGAGGAATCTTATAAGATCGGGAAAATATAGTGAGGCTCAGGTGCTTGTTGAGAAACTGCTGAGGGATTTCCCCGACGAATTGTTATATAATGGTTTACTGGCGGAAATATACAGGCAGAAAGGAGAAAACGGTAAAGCAATGGAAGTCTACAATATGCTGTTGGAACGTAATCCTGATAGCCCGGAAACTTTATTATCACTATGCGATTTTCTTATAAGTGATAAAAAATATGATGACCTTATACAACTTATTAATACTGTTATAATTAATGAAAAAGTAAC
This sequence comes from Bacteroidota bacterium, assembly GCA_029564935.1. Lineage (GTDB taxonomy): Bacteria > Bacteroidota > Bacteroidia > Bacteroidales > VadinHA17 > LD21. The sequence continues at coordinate 61,021 of JAKQPD010000301.1, read as the reverse complement.
AAGGGAAGATAAAATTTCGTTATTCGCAAAAATCCTTGAAACTCAGGATCTGGTAAAAATCAAGGAAAAAGAGCTGACTATGTCACTGATGATTTTAGAGGCTGAATATAATAATGATGGAATTATCGAACTGTTAAGGCCCGAACTATTAATTAAGGTGAATAAATTGAAGGAAGCAGGGGAAAGACTCGAAGAGATTATAGCTAAAAGACCTGAGAATTATTTTGCCTGGGAAAAGCTTTTACTTGTGTATCTTGATGAAAAGGATTATAAAAACCTTGAAAAGAGAGGAGCAGAATGTGCTTTAAAATTCAACAGATCGTTTATTGCAAAGATGCTTTATGCCGCAGGTGCAACTGAAAACGGTAACTATGATACAGCTCTTGAGGAAGTAAGAAAAGCTGAAATTCTGGCCGGCGACAACGAAGAAATGCTATTGCAGGTATTATCGACAAGAGCAGATATTTACTATAAAATGAAGGACTTTGAAAAAGCATTTGAAACTTTTGAAAATGCAATGAATAGTAATAAAGACGATCTGACAATTCTGAATAATTACGCATACTACCTTGCTGAACAAAACCTCAAGCTAAAGGAAGCCGAAGAAATGGCAAAAAAAGTCATTGAAAAAGAAAAAGATAACTATACATTTCTGGATACCTACGCCTGGGTACTTTACAAAAGAGGAAAAATTAAGGAAGCAGAAAAGATTATGCAGTCAGTAATAAGCAGAAGTGAGAAAAGCGATGCTGAATTTTATGAGCATATGGGTTTTATAAAAAGGAAGAGAAATAACTGTAATGAGGCTGTTTTGAACTGGAAAAAGGCAATAGAACTGGACAGCTCCAAAACCGAACTTTTAAATGAAATAGAGAAATGTCGTGGAAAGAGATAATATTAATAGTTACGGTCATTTTATCCGGTTGTACTGCTGTTAGGAAGGCAAATGTCACTATACCAGCGGTCAGGAACGTTGAAAATGATATGAGCCTCACAGAAAGAATAATTGGAAGTAACCTTACAGCTAAAGATTTCAACATTCTTAAAGCTAATGTTGAAGTAATAAACAACGGAGAAGAACAAAAATTGATCGCATCGATAAAGTACAGAAGAAACGGAAATTATCTTGTCACTATAAGGAACCGTTCAGGAATTGAAGCTGCAAGAGCGATGGTAACGTCTGATACTGTATTAATTAACGACAGGATATACAGAAGACTATATTGTGGATCAAGTGATTATCTTTCAAATAAATACGGAGTTTCAGCTGATTTGTTGCCGCTTGTATTCGGGGATTATCTGGATGGACTTACTGAGACAGAGGTTCTCAAAGATTGCAGCAATGGCACTTCGGAAATTCAAGGGTATCATCATAATAAAGAACTATGGTATTCATTGGATTGCAAGAGTGCTAAAGTCACCTCTGTTACTGTTAGTGAGAAATATGGTACGGCTGGTATAAATATGAAGTTCGGGAATTTTAAATCGGAGGGAAATTCATTATACCCGGGACGTATATCACTTGAAGACGTATCAGGGAAAACAAAAATTCTGATTGAAATTATATCAATAGATTTTGCTGATCAACGCGAGCTGGAATTTATCTCTGGCAGAAACTATGAAAGAATTATCTTAAAATGAAAGTTTTAAGTCTTTTAAATATTATTATATTCTTTTGTTTTGGTGTTGCAGCAGCACAGACAAAGGCAGAGCTTGAAGCACAGCGGCAAAAGGCAATGGAAGAAATTACTTACGTCGATAACATGTTGAAGAGTACCGCAAAAGAGCGGAAGGAAAGTGTCCAGGCCTTAAGAATAATAGTGAATAAAGTTAATCTCAGAGAATCGATAATTAATGGAATGAATGAAGAAATATCACTTTTAAATGAAAGGATTGGGATCAATAAAATTGCCCTTGAGATGATGGAAAGCGATCTGGAGGTCTTAAAAAAAGACTATTCACTTTCAATAATTAACTCCTACAAGACAAAAAAAGTAAATCCTGATATGGTATACATATTATCATCGAGAGATTTTAATCAGGGATATAGAAGACTGAAATATCTTCAACAAATTACAAAATACAGGAGAAACGAATCTGAGATTATACGGGAGCTTAGGGGACAGATAGAAAATACAAAGAAAAGACTGGAAAGCGATCTTAAGTATATTTCAGATTTACAGATGAAGGAAATTCAACAGAAAGATCTGTTAAAAGGTGAACAGGCAAGAAAGCAAAACATGGTGCAGTCACTTGGAAACAGGGAAAAACAGTTAAGGAGAGAACTGGAAGATAAGAAAAGAATAGCAAAGAGGATAGATGCTGAAATTGCGAAAATCATTGAAGAGGAGAGAAAAAGAGCATTAAAAAGTGATATGACTCCTGAACAAAAACTCATCGGTGAAAATTTTCAGGAAAATAAGGGAAGATTACCATGGCCTGTCGAAAGAGGGATTGTTACTTCACATTTTGGAGTACATCAGCACCCTGTACTTAAATATGTGACGGAAGAAAATAAAGGAATAGAAATTACAAGTAACGGTAAGATTAATGCGAGAAGTGTATTTAAAGGTGAAGTATCGGCAATTTCTGCTATTGCCGGTGCAAATATCACAATCATTATCAGACATGGTACATTTCTGACTGTATATAGTAACCTTGTGAATGTAAGGGTAAAAAAAGGAGATAAAGTTGAGACAAAACAGGATGTTGGAGAGGTTTATTCCGATCCGGGTTCGGATAATAACTGTATTTTAAAGTTCATGATATTTGAACAAAAAAATGCCCTGAATCCTGAAGAATGGATTTCAAAAATTTAAATTGTACTGAAACATATTTTGTGTAATTTAGTATAAGGAATTTAAATTGAGGAAATGCTAAAAACAGTAAGAATAGGATCGGCAGTTGAAAATCTCAGAGTGGTGGAGAATGCAATAGATACCCTTACAAATGATGCAGGAATAAGTCAGGACAGCTATGGAAAAATCCTTATAGGAACTTTGGAAGCAGTGAATAATGCAATTGTTCACGGAAATAAATCAGATATTAAAAAGTATGTTGATGTACAATTTCTTCTGGAGAACAATAACCTGATTGTAACTGTTACTGATGAGGGTAAAGGTTTTAAACCATCAGAAATCCCTGATCCCACGTTACCTGAAAATATCGAATTGCTTGCAGGAAGGGGTGTTTTCCTGATGTCAAAGCTGGCTGATGAGATAGAATTCAATAATATTGGAAACAGTGTTTCAATGACTTTTAAAATTTAATCATTTGAAAATTAACGTATTTTACGATGATATAAAATACCGTATTAGGAACGTAAAGAAAGTTAAAGAATTAGTGATTAAGGTCATCAGGAATGAAGGAAAAATTCCGGGTGACCTTAATTTTATTTTAACAGGTGACCTTAACATACGGAAAATTAACAGAGAATTCTTAAAACATGATAACTTTACTGATGTTATAGCATTTGATTATGGTATCAGGGAAATTGTAAGTGGCGAGATATATATAAGTAAAGATACTGTAAAACAGAATTCGATTAACTATAAAGTTAGTTTTAAAGAGGAGCTGTTAAGAGTTATAATACATGGGACTTTACATTTATGCGGATACCGGGATAAAACTGTAAAGGAAAAGGAATTTATGCATTCTTTGGAGGATAGCTGGATTTGTAAATATAATGAATGGTAAATGGCGAAATTCATTTATGATATTATAGTAGTAGGAGGGGGACATGCAGGTTGTGAAGCAGCACATGCAGCTGCAGTAATGGGTGCAAAAACACTGCTGATAACCATGGATATGACCAAACTGGCACAAATGTCATGCAATCCGGCAATGGGAGGAATTGCGAAGGGACAGATAATTCGCGAAATTGATGCGATGGGAGGAATGAGTGGAATTGTGACAGACCGAAGCATGATCCAATTCAGGATGCTAAATAAATCAAAAGGTCCGGCAATGTGGAGCCCAAGAGCTCAATGTGACAGACAGAAATTCTCTGTTGAGTGGAGAAAAGTTCTGGAAGGCACGAAAAATCTTTTTATATGGCAGGAACAGGCTGTTAAGCTGATTTTGGATGGAACAAGGGTAGGAGGAGTGGAAACTATTTTAGGAACTGAATTCAGATCAAAAGCTGTTATACTTACAAATGGGACCTTCCTGAATGGTATGATTCATGTTGGGTTTAATAAGATTACAGGTGGAAGAGCAGGTGATCAGGCTTCTGTGGGTTTAAGCGAACAGCTCAGAAAGTCAGGCTTTATTGTAGAAAGATTAAAAACAGGAACAAGTGCAAGAATTGATGGTAGAACTATTGATTTCGCCAGGATGACAGAACAAAGAAGCGATAATGATATCCGGAAATTCTCATTTATGTCAGAAGCGCTCCCAATAAAAGAAGAAAGAAGCTGTTTTATTACTCATACAAATGAAAAGGTTCATGATGAACTGAGAAAAGGACTTAAATATAGTCCGCTGTTTACAGGGAGAATTAAGGGCAGGGGTCCGAGATACTGCCCAAGCATAGAAGACAAAATAGTTACCTTTAGTGAAAAAGATTCTCATCAGCTGTTTATTGAACCCGAAGGGACTGATACGATAGAATATTACGTTAATGGATTTGCAAGCAGTCTGCCACTTGAATATCAGTTAAATGCACTCAGGCTTGTTGAGGGACTCGAAAATGTTGAAATTTTCAGACCTGGTTATGCAATTGAGTATGATTTTTTTCAACCAACTCAGCTCCGGCATACACTTGAAACAAAAATGATTGAGAACCTGTTTTTTGCAGGGCAGATAAATGGGACTACAGGATATGAGGAAGCTGCAGCACAGGGATTGATGGCAGGAATTAATTCAGTGTTAAAGATAAAGGGACAGGATAGCCTGGTCCTGGGAAGGGAGGAATCTTATATCGGAGTGTTGATTGATGATCTGGTGACAAAAGGCGTTGATGAGCCTTACAGGATGTTTACGTCAAGAGCAGAATACAGAATATTGTTAAGACAGGATAATGCAGACGAAAGATTAACTGAAAAAGGACATAATATTGGACTGGCTGATGACAACAGATTATTAAGGTTGAAAGAAAAAAGAAAGTCAGAAAAAGAGATAATAAGATTCCTTGAGCAGACGAGTATAAATCCTGCGGAAATAAATGATTTTTTAATATCGAAAGAAACAAGTTCTGTAAGTCAGAAAGTAAAGGCTGTAACTGTAGCAACACGACCTCAGGTCTCCGTTAAGGGGCTGTTGAATATTATTGATAAAGAAAAGTTGCTTAAGGCGAGATCTTCAGGAATATTTGATGAAATATGTGAATCTGCTGAAATCAAAATAAAGTATGAAGGTTATATACAAAGGGAGAGACTGATTGCAGAAAAAATAAAAAGGCTTGAAAAAATCAGTATACCTGATGATATAAATTATTCTGAATTGTTATCGATATCTACTGAAGGAAGACAAAAGCTTTCAAGGATAAAACCTGAAAATATAGGACAGGCAGGAAGAATAAGCGGAGTTTCTCCATCTGATGTAAATGTACTGTTAATGTATCTGGGAAGATAAAATGTTCCACGTGGAACATTTTTTATTTACTTATAAAATATTTTTAAAAATATAAATTCTAATTAGTGGCATTTATGCGAGTACCTGGAAATTTTCTGAAGTGACCATAGAAGAAATATAACCCCTGTGCCTCTGTACCGTTGCGCCGTTGTGCCATGTACCATAGAAACGAATTGAAGAGGAGAAGAGGAGATGAGGAGAAATGGTGAATAAGAGTAGGGAAGAGGAGATGAAAAGAAGGGGAGATAAAGGGAAGAAGAGATGAAGAGACGAAAGGAAGAAGGAGAAGAAAGACAGAATGACGAAATGTGAAGAGCAATATAAGGGGGAGTGAGAACAAAAGAAAATTACGGGAAGCAAAGAGCATGTTCGCAGTTGTACCCCTGCGCCGTTGAGCCCCTGCGCCGTTAAGCCGTTGAGCCCCTGCGGCGCTTACGAAAAGAGAATTATAAACGCAAGAATTGAACCCTAAACCAGATATGAAATGAAAATGGAAGGTAAAATAGTGGACATACATGACAGAAAGATATTCGGAGGAGGAATATGCATAAGTGAGGGCAGAATTAAAGATATTTATAAGAAAGAACTTGTTCCTGACAGGTTTATAATGCCTGGACTTATTGATGCGCATATCCATATTGAGAGTTCAATGATCACTCCGGGTTCATTTGCTGCTGCAGCTGTTTCACGTGGAACAGTTGGAACCGTCTCTGATCCACATGAAATAGCAAATGTCCTGGGAATAGAGGGTGTAAACTATATGATAAATGACGGGAGAAAAACTCCTTTCAGATTCTATTTCGGTGCACCATCTTGTGTACCGGCTACGGAATTTGAATCGGGCGGAGCAAAATTAGGTCCGGAGGAAATAGAACTTCTGCTCAACAGGGATGAAATAAAATATCTCGCCGAAATGATGAATTTTCCGGGTGTGATTAACGGAAATAAGGATGTATTGAGAAAAATTGATATAGCCAGGAAATTAAACAAACCGGTTGACGGACATGCCCCCGGGCTGAGAGGTGAGGAGCTCAGAAAATACATAAAGGCTGGTATATCCACAGATCATGAATGTAATTCGCTGGAGGAAGCACTCGAAAAAATTTCCCTGGGCATGAAAGTTATAATCCGTGAAGGCAGTGCAGGGAGAAATCTGAACGCACTTAAAGATCTCTACAGATTAGCTCCCGGCATGATAATGCTCAGCAGTGATGATATACACCCGGAAATGCTTCAGAAAAGACATCTCGATAAACTTGTGGCCATCCTTATAAATGAAGGATATGATCTTTTTGACGTTATCAGAAGTGTAACAATAAATCCGGTGACCCACTATAAACTGGATGCAGGATTACTTCGTCAGGGAGACAATGCCGACTTCATAATTACTGACAGCCCCGATAAGATGAATGTAACGGAAACATGGATCAACGGGGAAAAAGTTTATGATAACGGGAAAGTACTGTTCGAATATAAATCCGGAATTCCAGTAAATAATTTTCATTGCTCAGATATAAACAAAAATGAGCTCACAGTAAAAAACAGAGGCAGGGAAATAAGAATAATCACTGCTTTCGACGGAGATCTATTTACAAAGGAAATAATAAGGGAAACAGGGAATGACAGTATTTGTGAAACTGATACTTCTGAAGATATTCTGAAGATCATCGTAAAAGACAGATACAGGGATGCGGGTCCGGCAGTGGCCTTTGTTAAAGGATTCGGACTTAAGAATGGGGCATTTGCAAGTTCAGTGGCACACGACAGCCATAATATCATTGCTATCGGCGTCAGGGATGAGGATATCGTACAGGTAGTAAACGAAATCGTCAGACTTAAAGGAGGACTTGCAGTCGCTGACGGGCAGAAGGTCTGTTCCCTTCAACTTAATGTTGCAGGGATAATGTCGGATATGCCTTGTTCTGAAGTGGCTCAACAATATGAGTATTTATCGGATATGGTTAAAAGACTTGGTTGCTCCATGTCGGCACCTTTTATGACCATGTCATTCATGGCCCTGCTGGTGATCCCGGAAATCAAGCTAAGTGACAAGGGACTCTTCGATGTGAGATCTTTCAGCCACATGGCACTGTTTACGGAGTAACCTACCAATTATAGTATAGGATTGCTTCGTCGCTTCGTGTGGTTACGCGGAAAGGAAAGTTTCGGAGAGACATTCGGTTTCTAGTAACGGATTGCTTCGTCGCGGAGTTTATCCCGCGCAGCGGGGCTCCTCGCAATGACGGTAACACGATGCGGCGGGAGAATTACCGTCATTGCGAGGAGGCCCGCCTATGGCGGGGCGACGAAGCAATCCGTTCCGATCATCATTACGCAACACCGAAGCAATCCGTTACTATAATTGCTATCTTTGTATCATGCCACTTAACCCTGAAGAAATATTAAGTCTGCTGCCGGGCAAACCTGGTGTATATCAATTCCTTGATATTAACGGGAATATTATATATGCCGGAAAGGCCAAAAACCTTAAAAAAAGAGTTAGTTCTTACTTTTCCAAAAACCAGTCGGGCAAAACATCGGTAATGCTGAAAAAAGCATATGGATTACGTCATATAGTTGTTGATAATGAGTCGGATGCATTATTACTTGAGAACAACATAATTAAAAAACACCAGCCCAGATATAACATTCTCCTGAAAGACGATAAGACATTCCCATGGATATGCATAAAAAAAGAGCCTTTCCCCAGGGTCTTCAGTACACGGAATACAATTAAAGACGGATCATTTTATTACGGCCCATATACATCCGGATTGATGGTAAAGACTCTTATTGAGCTCATAAGAAGTCTTTATAAAATCAGAACCTGCAGCCTCAGCCTGACAAAATCCAATATTGAATCGGGAAAGTTCAGGGTTTGTCTGGAGTATCATATGGGTAATTGTAAAGGACCCTGCGTCGGGCTTCAGACTGAAGATGATTATTGTGAGAACATTCAGCAGATAAAAGAAATACTTAAAGGAAATATATCTACGGTCATAGACCATCTGAAGGCAGTAATGATGGGATATTCACAGGATATGAGGTTTGAAGAAGCACAGACAATCAAGGAAAAGATCGATATCCTGTCCAGATTCAGAAGCCGGTCGGCAGTGGTAAGCTCCACTATAAAAAATGTTGATGTGTTCGCCATGACTCAGGATAGTGATAACACCTATGTTAATTTTATGAAGGTCGTTAATGGCGCAATCATCCAGGCCTATACATTGGATCTAAAAACCAGGGTCGATGAGGAAAAAGAATCACTCCTTGGATTCTCGATAACCGAAATACGTCAACGTATTTTAAGCGACTCCCCTGAAGTAATAGTGCCATTTAAACCTGATATACAATTTGAAGGGATCAGATATACTGTTCCGGTAAGAGGTGATAAGCTGCGACTTCTTCAGCTGTCTGAGCGTAATGCATTGTATTACAAGCTTGAACAGAAAAAAAGGAGAGAAATTATATTACCGGCCGACAGATCTTTAAAGAATCTTGAAAAGTTACGGAACGATCTGCATATGAGCGAAGTACCAGCACATATAGAATGTTTTGACAACTCAAATATAATGGGAAGCAATCCTGTAGCTGCCTGTGTTGTTTTCAGAAACGCAAAACCCAGTAAGAAGGATTACCGTCATTTTAACGTCAAAACAGTAACCGGTCCTGATGACTTCTCATCAATGGAAGAGATAGTTTACAGAAGATATAAGAGAATGTCTGAAGAGGGCGAAAATCTGCCTCAGCTGGTAATAATTGACGGTGGGAAAGGACAGCTGTCTTCTGCAATGAAAAGCCTCAAAAAACTGAATCTTCATGAGAAAGTCACTGTAATAGGGATTGCAAAGAAACTTGAGGAAATTTATTTCCCGGGTGACAGTGTCCCGATTTACCTTGATAAAAACTCAATCAGCCTTAAAATAATTCAGCAGATAAGAAATGAAGCACACAGGTTCGGAATAAATTTCCACAGGGATAAACGATCATCCGTAATGACAAAATCTGATCTGGATGAAATAAAAGGGATAGGAATTAAAACTAAAGAGATCTTATTGAAAAAAATCGGCTCCGTTGAAAAAATCCGGATGATACCCGAAAAAGATCTCGAAAATCTTATCGGAAGAAAAAAAGCATCTATTTTAACTGAATTTCTTAAAAATCTTCCCTGAATGCTTACTGGAGCATTACTTTATTAAATATTGGATAATATCTTTATATACAATATTATAACCGCTAAATTCCTTTTGATTAACTCGTCAGGGATCAAAAAATCAGATTTTGATTACCGGCCGGCTTCAGAAATTATACTGTCCAGCATTTTATAAAGGTCTTCTGAAAAAACATGAGAGCCATAATTGCAAAAACCTTTTATACCGGCTGACATAGCTGCCCTGACATTGATTTCAATATCGTCGATATAAAAACACTCTTCCGGAAGAAGATTATATTTATCAAGTAAGATCCTGTAGATTTTAATATCTGGTTTTGAATGTCTGACTTCGGCAGAAATGATTCCTCCGTCAAAAAAACTGAAGAATTCATATTTATTTTTCACTTCCTCAAAAAAGTCGAGGGGGAAGTTAGAAAGAAAGTATAGCTTAAATCCCTTTTTCTTTAGCTCAGGAAGGAGTTTTATGTTATCATTGAGGGGATAGATTATATTTGTCCTGAGGTCAAACAGAGAGCATATATAATCCTTTTTCAGGGATGATCTTTCTGCGATTTGGTCTATTGCTTCGGGAGTGGACAGATCTCCATTGTCAAGGCTAAGCCATTCAGGACTTTTAAATACATCGTTTAAAATCAGGTTGACTGTATCAATATCATAACCTGATCTTTCAAAATACTCACCTGGTTTCCAGCTCAGGAGGACATTTCCCAGGTCGAAGATTATATTTTTTATCATATCAGGGATTCTTCATGCTTATCGGCTGGCCGGTAGCTTCTAGGACATTCCACCACAGTTCGCCTTCGACATCAATTTTCTTTCTTTGTCTGACAGCCATCGGGATAGGAATGAGTGTAAATTCATAATTCCAGTAGCCTACCACAAAATCTGTTTTTCCTGCGACGGCTGCATGGACGGCATTCTGGGCCAGAAGACTGCAGAATTTGCTGTCGTTTGCGTTGGCAGTTGCGCTACGGATTATATAGCTTGGGTCAATATATTTGATTGAATATGGGAATCCCTTGGCGTCGAATTCCTCCTTTATTTTTTCTTTAAGGTATAGCCCAATGTCTTTATGTTTGATATTTCCTGATGCATCTTTCTGCATTTCGCCCGATTCAAACAATTCCTGGCCGGCTCCTTCTGCGACTACAACTACAGCATGGTGCCTTTCTTCAAGGCGTTTGCGAAGAAGTCTGAGAAAACCTCTTGGTCCGTAAAGATCAAAAGGAACCTCAGGAACAAGAACAAAATTTGCTTCCTGGATTGCCAGGGATGCGCTTGCTGCAATGAAGCCTGAATCACGTCCCATAAGTTTTACAAGTGCAATCCCGTTATATGCACTGTGTGCTTCATTATGCGCATTACTGATTACATCTGTAGCAATCGAAAAAGCCGTTTCAAAGCCAAATGATTTCTGTATAAGATCAATATCATTGTCAATTGTTTTCGGTATACCTGCCACCGCAATTTTTAAATTTCTCTTTTTTATTTCCTCGTGAATTGCATGTGCACCTCTCAAAGTACCGTCACCACCAATACAGAAAAGAATATTGATATTAAGTATTTCGAGCGTATCGACCATCTCTTCAACTTTCTGATTCCCGCGGGATGTGCCCAGGAATGTACCGCCCGAAAGATGAATGTCGCTTACCATCGGTGCGGTAAGCTCAACAACCGGATGATTATATTTCGATACTAAACCTTCATAACCGTAGTTTATTCCAAGTATCCTGCTGATGCCATACCTGTAAGTCAGCTGATTTACAAGTGCTCTTATAACATTGTTTACACCAGGGCACAATCCGCCACAGGTAACAATCCCGACTTTTGTCTTTGCGGGTTCAAAAAATAAATTCTCCTTGGGTCCGGCTTTTTCAAATGATACCGGAGTTTCTCCTGTTGCCATGCAATTATTAAAATAACTTATCGATGCATCATACAGGATCCTTTCATCATCTTTTACGAATTTATAGACCGGACTATCATCACGCTGACCCTGTTTAAGGGGAGTAACCACATTACTGTTTCCAAGTGACGTGACCAGAAAATCCTCATATCTCATTGAATTTTCCATAACTTATCATTAAATCAAAAGGTTTAAATACACTGTTTTTTGCCAGTGCAAATTTACTTAAATTTATGAATGATGGATAAATAAAGAATCCCGGTTAAACGACCGGGTAATGAATAAGTCTTTTTGCAGAAATGTCAGATTATCTGCTTTATTCTTCCGATTCGTCCGTTATCAAGCACTACCTTTATCCCGTGGGGGTGTATGGGTGCCGTTGTCAAAATCTCCTTTACTCTTCCTCCTGTAAGCCTTCCGCTGCGTTTGTCCTCACTTAATTCTACCAGTACCGCTATCCCGGGTCTGATGTCTGCCCTTCGTGTTCCTTCCATATTTAGCAATCCAATAAAATATTCGGGATTTCTCCTTTTTCTTTAAGGATACAATTTTAATTAAAAACCGGCTTAAGCTGAAGGAAGCACCGTCCGTTTTGACAAACGGCGCTATTTATTGATCAATATACTCCTTTTTTACGTGTACGGATTCTGTATAATCCTTTGCTTGCTGTAATATATAGGCTTTTTCTGTCCCGGCCGCCGAAGCACACATTTGCAGTCCAGTTCTCCGGAACTGCTATATTGCCGATCTGTCTGCCGGTTTTATCAAATACTGTTACTCCTTTGCCTGTCAGATAGATATTTCCTTTATTATCAATTGTCATTCCGTCAGAACCCAGTTCACAAAAGAGCTTCTTTGCTGTGAGAGTACCGTCTTCCGCTATTGAATAGGACCATGTTTTATTAGCCCGTATATCAGCCACATACAGGGTTTTACCGTCTTTTGTACCTATGATTCCGTTGGGTTGCTGAAGATCATCGGCTACTCTTATAAGTGTTCTGTGCTCCGGTTTAAGATAATAAACACATTGTTTTTCCTGAGGCATGTCTTTGTGAGCCCACCACGACCGTCTGTAAAAGGGATCAGTAAAATAGACGCCGCCATCAGGAGCGATCCAGAGATCATTCGGGCCGTTCAGGAGCTTATCATTGTATTTGTTCAGGATAACTTCCACATTTTTGCCCGGTCCTATTTTCCAGAGAGCATTGTTTTCATCAGCACAGGACCAGAGATTGCCTTTGCTGTCAAAAAAAAGTCCGTTCGATCTGCCCGAAGGTTGCATGTATGTGGCAAGCTTATCTTCAATCGTCCAGACCATTATTCTGTCGTTTGGCTGATCGGTAAAGTAAACGTTGCCGCGGGAATCGGCAACCGGACCTTCAGTAAATATAAACTCTCCTGAAAGCTTTTCAACCTGAGTTCCATCTCTGATTATTCCGGAAATATCATTATCCTGGGCTGCAGCCATGAAGTTCAGAAGCATTAAGAAGGTAAATAACAGACTGTAATATTTCATTTTGTGGATAAATATTATTTCATGGATAAATTATCCAAGACTTATATTTTTCATTCTGCTAATATAATCGTCAACCTGAGCGGTCGATTCAAATCCGACAATTATCATATCTACTGTACCGAGACCAAGGACATATTTTAAGGAAGGATCAATTTTTTCAGGTTCATTCCTGAACTTACCACCTCCGACTACTTTCATTCCGATTACACCCTTTCCTGCTTTATGGAACTTTTCAATAACGGGAACGACAAGAGCAGGATCGCGTTGATCCATATTTTCACCAAATGGATTGATCCTGACATGTATAACATCAACCCATGGATCTTCAGCAGCTACTTTAAGTGCATCAAATGAATGAACCGAAACGCCGTGAGCCCTGATCACTTTTTTTGCTTTCAGATCCTCAAGTCCGTCCATGAATTTCTTCTGCAGGCTTGTCCATTCACCGGTTGTCATGCAGTGAAGCTGAACAAGGTCGATATAATCTGTATTCAGTTCTTTCCTGAACCGGTCAACAACAACCCGGGCATCAGGTCTTTCTTTTTCAGGGATTCCGCCGGGAGTTACCCACATTTTTGTTCCGATTGTATATTTGTCCCTTGGGATACCTTTGAGTGCAGCCGCTGTGAAAGGATGTGTTCCATAACTGTCGGCACAGTCAAAATACCGTATACCTGATTCATAAGCATATCGTATAACAGATTCTGCCACTCCCGCCCTGGTAATTGCTGATGTACGGTTATATCCGTTGTAACCGGTCCCCATTCCAAGCAACGTTGTCCTGATCCCTGTTTTTCCAAGAGTAATTGTCCTGAATGGATCGGTTGCGGTTTTGGCTTTTCCGGCAAATGCTGCACATGAAGCTGAACCGATTAAAATCGTTCCGGCACCTGCTGCCACCGTTGTTACAAACTGTCTCCGGCTGAGATTCTTTTTTTCCATCGTTTTATTTTTGCAGATTTAACATTCTTAAAATTTCATCAGGACGTGACGGTTTACCATCCCGGGTTGCCGCACTTGTAATATTTGCCCTGACAATCAGCTTTTCATCGGGCAACCTGAAAATATCCTGAATAAATACAAGCCGTATATAACCTTCCCTGCGAACAGCGGTCCTGATAATAAACCTGTCCCTGCTTCTCAAAGGATATTTATAATCAATTTCAACCCTTGTGATAATGAGATCAGTACCTTCATCATGAAGCCGTGAAAAACTGATCCCTTTCGAGAGCAGGAATTCATGCCTTGCATGTTCCAGGTAATGCTGGTAATTTGCATTATTTACAACTCCCTGAAGATCGCATTCATAATCCCTCACTGAAAACTCAAGAGAAGAAAGATATTCCGGACTATTTTCTGTTTGTTTCACCATCAGGTAACCTGTGATTATTTCGGGAATCTTCTGAAAAATTTCCTGATACCGGCTGTCTTTTGCCGTGAGGTCATTATTATCAGGCTTTTGACATTTTCAGGCAGACTTTTTATGTCAGGGAAAACTTTCACCCCGTGAATTTCAGTAGCGTTCGGGTTAACAGGAATTATGTTCATCCCCTTTTCCTTTAATTCGCGGAAAGCTGCAAATCCGAATTTTTTCGGATTACGTGAAACACCTGCCATTGCAACCGGTTCCAATGCAATGAATTCTTCAATTTGTTTCAGTGTTACCATTTTACTGTAAAATTAAATGCTTGTTGGCGAGTTGCAATTAAGTATGAATTCTTTTCTGTGAAATAAGTATAAAGACTTAAAAATACAACAAATATATCAACCAACATATTTTTTTATTTACTTGGCTGTGCCTAATTTGAATCATCCAAAATGAAAAATTCCAAGCCTGAAGAGGGATACCTTTTCTCTAAAAGATATTCACATTACATTTTCATACTGCTGTTCCTGCTGTATATGTTCGATTACATAGACAGAATGGTTATTACATCAATGTTTCCGGCAATTGAAAGGGACCTTGGAATTTCGCATACTCAGAGTGGTATGCTTGTTTCGGCAGTTTACTGGGCCATTGTACTGCTTACATTTCCGGTATCATTGCTTGTTGACAGGTGGAGCAGGACAAAAACGATCGGGATCATGGCAATCATGTGGAGTATAGCTACTGCTCTCTGTGCCCTTACGGGAAATTATGTTCAGCTTTTCATGGCCCGTGCTCTCATAGGGATAGGCGAAGCAGGATATGCTCCCGGTGGAAGCGCTGTAATATCTGGATTGTTTCCGATTGACAAGCGGTCCAGGATGATGGGTTTATGGAATGCATCAATTCCTATCGGTACTGCGATCGGACATTTCCTGGGTGGGGTGATTGCAGTTAACCTGGGATGGGAACATGCATTCGGGATAGTTGCATTACCCGGACTGGTAATTGCTGTTCTTTTCCTCTTTCTGAAGGATTATAAGACTGTCGATCTGGCATTTATCGAAAAAGGGAACCAGAGGATAAAAATGGAAAGAAAAGATATGGTAAGAGAGTTTTTAACAAGACCATCGGTGATTTTCACATATTTCGGTATGGCCGCAGTAACTTTTACCACCACAGCTCTTATTACCTGGTTATCAACCTATTTTCAGAATGAACAGGGAATGCCCATGGATACAGCAGGTGCCAAGGCAAGTCTTGTTATGGTCCTTGCTGTTGTGGGAGCCCCGCTTGGCGGTTGGCTCACCGACCTCTGGCGGAAAAAACAGGTAAATGCCAGATTGCTTCTCCCTGCAATCTCAACATTGCTGACTGCAGTTTTGTTATTTATAGCATTGTATCTTTTTAAAGGGACAATACAATACGTTTTCCTTCTTATAATGGGAGTAAGTATAATGTTCTTCATTTCGGGAGCTGCAGCGGTGACCCAGGACGTTATCCATCCCGGATTGAGAGCCACTTCATATGCAGTGGCTGTTGTTATTATGAACCTTATAGGATCATCCATGGCTCCTATAGTAATAGGGAAACTGTATGATATCTATAATATTAAAACAGCGCTGTCTATACTGCCTTTCATACTTATTACAGGCTCACTTTTGTTTTATCTCGGATCGAGATATTATGAGAAGGATATGGAAAAAGTAACTAAGGTAAAACTGGAGGTTGCCTGAGAAATCAATCTCATTTGTTTCTTGAAGCCGTATAGTTTACAAACCTCTGTAAAGAATCCCTGATTTCAGATTCCGCATAGGTTCCAAGGATTTCAAGTGCCTTGTCCCGGTAAAGGTTCATCTTCTGTTCGGTAAATTCCGGTCCACCTGAAGATCTTACAAAATCAATCACCTGGTTGATCTCTGCTTTTGTTTTCTTCCTGTTTTTCACAATTGAAAGGATTTGCCGTCTCACTGATACGGATGCATTCTCCAGAGCATATATAAGAGGAAGGGTGATTTTCCTCTCCTTTATATCATTTCCTGTCAATTTTCCTGTAAGGCCATTTGGTTCATAATCAAGCAGATCGTCCTTTATCTGGAATACAATACCTATGTTTTCACCAAAATCTTTCATTTTCCTGATGGTATCCGGATTTTCTGACACCGACTTTGCGCCACAGGCAGTACATGCAGCAATAAGAGCTGCAGTCTTGCTCCTGATTATCCTGTAATAATCATCCTCACTAATATTCATTTTCCTCGACTTCTGTAGTTGCAGAAGCTCACCTTCGCTCATTGACCTCACTGCATCAGAAACTATCTCAAGCATGTCATAGCGCTTTTTTTCAAGACTTATTGCCATTCCCCGCGATAACATATAATCACCTACCAGAACGGCGATCTTTGAATTCCAGAGGGCATTGACCGACAAACACCCTCGCCGTTCATGTGCATCATCAACTATATCGTCGTGAACAAGTGATGCAGTATGAAGAAGTTCTATGAGTGTTGCCGCCACATATGTCGCTTCTGAGATTTTTCCATTAAGACCTGCTGTCAGAAAAACCAGCAAAGGCCTCATCTGTTTGCCTTTACGGCGAAGAATATAATTGAGGATGATCTTCAGAAGAGGTATTTCAGTCTTCATTGTCCTGTTGAAGTAGGCTTCAAACTTACTCATCTCTTTCTCAACAGGTTTTCTTATCTCAGCGAGGATTGACATCCGTATTTTATTTCATCCAAACTTACATAAAATATGACAAAAGAAAGCAGTCTGAATGTAATGGTTCCAAATTAAGTCTCCACACATTAACATATTTATATATATATTTGTTTTAAAATTTTCCGGATGGAATTCAATGAACTGAATCCAGAGGTCCTTCAGAAGGCTTCTGAAATGCTGAAAGCCATGGCACATCCTGCCAGAATAAGCATTGTGAGTTTGCTTGAGGACGGTAAAAAGCAGACTGTAACAGAGATACATAAGAAGCTTGGTATAGGCCAGGCCGTTGCATCGCATCACCTTGTTATTTTGCGTGACAGGGGTGTCTTGTCATCCTCGCGGGAAGGGAAGAATATTTACTATTACCTCAGGCATCCGAACCTTGGGAATATGCTCAAAACCCTGGGAGAGTGTTGTAAGGACTGATTTATTAACCGAAGTCTGTATTTTTTACTCAAAGTCCCTGAACATTTTCTTCTGAAAAAGCAATATAGCAAATACTCCACAGGTAATAGCAGAATCTGCAATATTGAATACGGGCCGGAAGAAAATAAGAGACTGACCCGGTCTGAAGGGTGACCAATCGGGCCACGTGGAATTGATCACAGGGAAATAGAGCATATCAACAACTCTTCCGTGAAGAAATGACGAGTAACCACCTTCGGGAGGGAAAAGAACGGCAGGTTCATGGGAACTTTCGCTGAAAATCATACCATAAAATGCACTGTCGATAATATTCCCGATCGCTCCTGCAAGAATTGCGCTTACTGCCAGTATTAATCCCGTATATGCATTTTTCCTGATTATTGAGTTAAGGAACCATGCTATAGCAATTATTGCGATTATCCTGAAGATACTGAGAATAAGCTTCCCCGGCTTGCCGCCCATTTCCATTCCAAAAGCCATTCCGTTATTTTCGATAAAATGCAGCATACCCCATTTCCCGATTAACGGAATATCTTCACCGATAACCATATGAGTTTTTACCCAGAATTTCAGCAACTGGTCAAAAAACAAAATAAGTATTATAAGAGATATTGCTTTTTTCCCTGATGACATCACTTGTGAATTGATTCAGGGGCGCAAAATAATAAAAAAACCCGGCATTAAGCCGGGAATTTTAAAAAATGACTTTATTGCGGACAGATGACATTGACATAATTGCCATTCCAGCAGTGCCACAGGTCATCTGCGAAGAACTGTTCACATTTTACCCGGCCTTGTTTTCCGGTCGAACTCCATTCCACTATCACATCAGAAAAATCAGCTCCGTTGAAGTAATGTATTGTATAATAGGAATCATATGGTCCGGCCTGTTTACCGGCCTCAATACAGCTGTTCCTGAAATTATCTTCGGTACGGGAATCGTTCAGTACCCTTACATAGGTATATTTGATTTTTTCAACAGTTAACTGGTTACCTTCCCAGTCGATCTGAAGGACAGGTTCCTTGAAGGATGAACTGTGGTTCAGTATCCACTGGCCGCCCGTTCCGTCGAGCTTTGAAGTACCCTGGAACCAGAGGAACTCGGAAAATCCTCCCGATCCTTCCCTGCTTACATACATCTTCCACTCAATATCCTGGGTCCTGATCTGACCTGTAAGTCTTGCTTTATATACTGCAGTGAAAAAAGGAACTTCGTATCTCCATTCCCATGTTTTATCATCTATATATACAGGTACTTTATCAACTGCTTTTTCATAGGATATCACCGGTATTGCCAGGGTTGTTACCAGGATCATGTCCCAGGTACCGGCTACAAATGCAGAAAATTCCCAGTTCACATTTTCGATGCCTTTGGACATTGAATAGGCAGCATGCTTCTTTTCTGTATCAAAATTGCTGAAATCAATATTCATTGATTCCACAGGCGGAAGCTTGGGAGGATCTTCAGTCTCCTTATTACAACCGGCAAAAAACCCTCCTAAAAATGTCAGGATAATCACCAGATAAGTAATTTTTTTCATAACGGGTACAGTTATCTGTTTCTATTAAACGCAAAAATGGTGTTAAAGTTACGTCAACGGTATAAAAATTAACTTTAATGAACTAATTTCATACACGAAATGAACAAAACCATATATTTTGTGTTTAACGTGCAAAATAAAGTAAAAATGAAGAAACATCTATTAAAAATTTTAAATCTTGGGTTAGTCCTGATATCAATTCCGGCAATAACCCTGGCTGAGAACCCAAACGATAAAAACGAAAGTAATATGAAAGAATTTAAAACAACAGAATTTCCGGCTCTTCCTTATGCATATGATGCGCTTGAGCCGTACATTGATGCCAGAACGATGGAGATCCATTATGACAGGCACCATAGAGCTTACTTTAATAATTTTGTAGCTGCCATAAAGGGCACAGCTCTTGAAAACAGTTCAATTGAAAAGATATTTTCAGAAGTATCAAAAGCCGGCGATGCCGTAAGAAATAACGGCGGAGGTTTCTATAATCATGTAATTTTCTGGGAAAATCTTGGTAAAGGCACCTCAAAGCCGTCGGCTGCTCTTGCGGAAGCTATAAACCAGACTTTTGGTTCATTTGAAAAATTCAGGGAGACATTCAGTAATGCTGCAAAAACAAGATTCGGGAGCGGCTGGGCATGGTTGTACCTTACTGCTGACAAGAAACTGGCTGTAGGAAGCACACCCAACCAGGACAATCCTCTGATGGATGTGTCGCCTGTCAAAGGTATTCCCTTACTTACAATTGATGTATGGGAACATGCATATTATCTGAAATACCAGAACAAGCGTGCTGATTATGTGGAGGCATTCTGGAATGTTGTTAACTGGGATGAGGTGAACAGGAGATATGCTGAGGCGGTAAAATAATCAGCAAATCATTTAATCAGAAATAAAAAGGGGCGTTGAAAACAGCGCCCTTTTTTATGTAAGGATAAATTTTTATGTGTAAAGGAACCTTTTGATCTTCAGAGTGGCTGTTTTCTGGAACGGAACAGGTTGAATAACCACTTTGTTGATCTTACTGAATTTGTTGACATGAGAATTTACATATTCCTGTAATTCGGTCAGGATCTCCTGTACCCACTCCCCATATTTATCGGCTTTGTCAGCCATATCCTGTTTAAGGATGTTATATTTCTTTTCAATTTCTTCCATGTTGAGATGGACAAGGGCAATCAGCTTGCCTTTTTGCTGTACCACAAGAGACTCAACGACGCCACAGAAATTATTGATGACGGATTCAATCTCCTCGGGGTAAATATTTTCGCCGCTGGCCCCGAGAATCATATTTTTCAAACGTCCTTTGATAAAAAGATTATTGTTCTTATCCAGTACACCCAGATCACCAGTCTTGAACCAGCCATCAGGGGTGAGCACATCTGCAGTCATTTCAGGATCTTTGTAATAACCTTTCATTATACTTGAGCCTTTTGCCCATATTTCGCCTTCTCCTGTTTTCTTATCGGGGTTATGGATCTTCAGTTCAATGCCTTCTATTGCCGGTCCGGTCGAATCGAAAACCGTTTTTGACGGATTTGCCCCGGCCAGAAGAGGAGATGTTTCAGTCAGCCCGTAACCTATTGCATACGGGAAGCGGGCTTCAAGGAGAAATCTTTCGACATTTTTATTCAGCTTTGCCCCGCCTATACCAAAGAATTTAAGATTCCCTCCGAAGGTACTGTAAAGTTTCTTTCCGGCAACCTTATTGAGTATTTTCCTTGCCGGGGGAATGCTGTAGATAATCTTCATGATCCTTTTATCAGTGAAGGCGGGCAGTATCTTATTGAAATAGACTTTTTCAATTATAAGGGGAACTGTGAGCATTACAGTCGGCCTGACCTGTTCAATTGCAGGCAGAAGAACAGGTGGTGTCGGCGGTTTCCTCAGGTAATAAACACATGATCCGCCAAGTAACGGCAGGATCAGACCCAGCGTGTTTTCGTAGGTATGTGACAGTGGTAAGACTGAAAGAAATCTGTCGTTCTCGTCGACAGGTTGTATGACCTTACCCTTTTCTGCATTGAAGCAGATATTCCTGTGAGTGAGCATCACCCCCTTTGACCGTCCGGTTGTGCCTGATGTATAAATAATCGATGCAAGATCTTCTTCTTCAACCACATATTCCTTTGAGGTTACAGCCTCCGGATTAAATCTCAAAGAGTTATTCTCCGAAAAAAGAATTGAGAAATCGTCAAGAAGTATCCCGGTTTCGAGAGAACCATGCTTCAGACCCTCCATCCTGTGTAACAGACCTGATGATATAAAAAGTGCCTTTGCCCCGGAATGTTCAAGAACATTAGCGAATTCAGTTGCTGAAAAATCAGGAAGAACAGGAACAACGACTGCTCCCATAAATGTAATTGAAAAATAGGCTATTGGCCAGTTCGGCATGTTGGTGCTGAGAATTGCAACCCTGTCGCCTTTCTCAATGCCTGCCGATTCCAGCAAGGCTGTCACCGACCTTATATATCTGGCGGTGACCTCAAAGGTCATGGGATCCTCCCCTACAAATGCATATGCCCGGGATTTTCCATGTTTCAATAAAGTATTATTGAAAATTGACGGAAGTGTAAGAACATTTTCTTTATGATCCATTTAGCATTATTAGTGAAACAAAAGTCTGCAAAGGTACTTAATTTTCATCACCTTTCTGTTAAATAATGATAAATATTATTGCTGCCTCATTGAAGACTTTACATAAATCAGCCTGGTTTCCGGTATATTGACTATTTTTGATTTTTTAAACTGAATAACAAATATCTATGAGTATAATAAGGGTAACAAGGGAATTTTCTTTTGAGATGGCCCACGTCCTTAAAGGCTATGACGGTCCTTGCAGGAATGTGCACGGGCATTCATACCGTCTTTTTGTTACTGTCAGAGGAGAACCGCTTAACGACAGCAGAAGTTCCAAAAACGGAATGGTCATGGATTTTACAGATCTTAAAGAAATAGTCCTTAAAACTATAATTGAACGCTTTGATCATTCAGTTGTTATGAGCAGTGATTTTGCCGAAGAAAAGAAAAAAATGATGGAGGATGCTTTCGGAAATGCTGTAATAGTCGGTTATCAGCCCACCTGTGAGAATCTTGTTGCCGATTTTGCCCGTATGCTGAAAAATTCACTGCCTGCAGGAGTAAGATTACACAGCCTCAGACTCTGTGAAACAGCAAAATCATATGCCGAATGGTTTGCCGGTGATAATGAATAAAACAATATGCAGGATAATCAGGATAAAAAATTGTTTCTGCTCGATGCATATGCACTGATCTTCAGATCATATTATGCATTCATCAGGAATCCGAGGCTCACATCCAAAGGATTGAATACTTCCGCAATATTTGGTTTTCTGCTTACTCTTGAAGAGGTTCTGCAGAAACAGAGACCTACTCATATTGCCGTGGTGTTTGATGTTTCCGGACCCACATTCCGCCACGAGATGTATAAAGAGTATAAAGCCAACCGTGATGAAACGCCGGAGGATATAAAAACCGCTGTTCCTTACATCAAACGGCTTATTGAAGCTTACAGGATACCCGTCATTGATTATCCGGGATTTGAAGCCGACGATGTGATCGGTACTCTCGCAAAGAAAGCATCGGCCAGGGGCTTCACAACATATATGATGACTCCCGATAAGGATTTCGCCCAGCTCGTCTCCGGAAATATCTTCATGTATAAACCCTCAAGAAGCGGAAATGAATCGGTTATATGGGGAATTGAAGATATTAAACGCGAATTCGAAGTCGAACGCCCCGAACAGGTCATTGATATTCTTGCCCTGATGGGTGATACGGCAGATAATATTCCCGGAGCTCCCGGTGTAGGGCCAAAAACCGCAATGAAGCTGATATCTGAATACGGCTCGGTTGAGGAGCTTTTCAAAAATACTGATAAACTTAAAGGCAGACTTAAAGAAATTATAGAAGATAACAGGGAGAAAATAGAACTTTCCAAAAAACTGGCGACAATAATAGTTGATGTACCTGTAGATCTTGAAGAAGAAAATCTGGTTACAGAAACTCCTGATGTACAGAAACTTAAAGTACTGTTTGAAGAGCTTGAATTTAAGACTGCCGCCTCCAGGATACTTTCAAATGCATCCGCTCAGCAATCCCGGGTTGCAGATAAATCTCAACCTCAGCCTCAGCCTCAACCTCAAAATCCCCAGGGAACACTTTTTTCTGATGATTTACTGGAATCTGCTATTGACCGGTCGTCCCTGAAAGACATTAACAGTGTTCAGCATGACTACAAACTTATTTCTGATAATTCTGAACTGAAACAGATAATTGATCTTGTACTTCAGAAGAAAGAGATCTGCTTTGATACGGAAACAACCAGTATTGATGCACTTCAATCTGAAATTGTTGCACTTGCTCTGTCATGGGAAAAACATAAGGGATACCTGGTCCACTTTGCCGGAAACGAAAGAGATACAGAAGAAAAACTGGAAATAATAAGACCTTTGTTTGAAAATCCGTCTATCCTGAAAATAGGTCAGAATTGCAAATTTGATATCCAGGTTCTTGAGAATTACGGCATTAACGTGAAGGGGCCTCTCTTCGATACAATGATCGCCCACTATCTTCTTGAACCCGATATGCGCCATAATATGAACCTGCTCTCGGAAATATATCTTTCTTATACTCCGGTTCATATCGAATCTCTCATCGGAGAAAAAGGACAGAATCAGAAGAACATGAGAGCTGTGCCACCTGAGCAGATCAGGGAATATGCAGTTGAGGATGCGGATGTCACTCTTCAGCTTAAAGAAGTCTTTGAATCCAGAATACGGGAAGAGGGACTTTCTGAACTGGCAACTGAAATTGAAATGCCTCTTATAAATGTACTCGCTTCAATGGAAAGGAACGGGGTTATCCTCGATGAAGCTGAGCTTAAAAGAATAACTGCAGATCTGAGGGATGATATTATTACCCTTGAGAAAGATATTTATTTGCTTGCAGGCACGGAATTCAATATTTCTTCTCCGAAACAGCTCGGGGACATTCTTTTTCTCAGGCTTAAGCTTGACGATAAGGCAAGGATGACAAAAACAAAACAATTTGTCACAAACGAAGAGATCCTTCAGCGGCTTGCCCATAAGCACCCCATTGTCGACAAGGTGCTGGAATACAGAGGATTGAAAAAACTGTTATCTACATATGTCGAAGCTCTTCCACAGCTGATAAACAAAAAAACCGGCAGGATACACACATCGTTCAACCAGGCTGTTGCTTCAACCGGCCGCTTAAGCTCGAATAATCCGAATCTTCAGAACATTCCTGTCAGAGATGAAAGGGGCAGGGAGATAAGAAAAGCCTTTATACCGGCAGAAGGATGTATTTTCTTTTCGGCTGATTATTCTCAGATTGAGCTGAGGCTGATGGCACATCTCAGCGGGGATAAAAGCATGATCTCTGATTTCCTTTCGGGCAGCGATATTCACGCAGCAACAGCAGCCAAGATCTTCGGCGTTGATATCAGTAAAGTTACAAGGGAAATGCGCAGCCGGGCAAAAACTGCCAATTTCGGTATAATTTACGGAATATCTTCCTTCGGCCTCTCCGAAAGACTTACAATTGGGAGGAAGGAAGCCAAAGATCTCATTGACGGTTATTTTGCATCATATCCGGGAGTAAAAACCTATATGGACGATAGTATACGCAAGGCAAGGGAAAAAGGATATGTTACCACAATGTTCGGCAGGAGAAGGTATTTGCGTGATATTCATTCACGGAATCAGGTGGTAAGGGGAAATGCCGAACGAAATGCAATTAATGCTCCTATACAGGGCAGTGCAGCAGATATAATCAAGATTGCAATGGTAAGGATCCATGAGAAATTACAAAAGGAGAACTATAAATCCAGAATGATCCTCCAGGTGCATGATGAACTCATTTTTGAAGTCCCGGACTCAGAGCTTGGCAGGCTGAGGGAGATGGTTATATATGAAATGTCGAATGCCGCAATCCTGGATGTACCGTTAAAGGTGGACTGGGGTACAGGCCGGAACTGGCTGGAGGCACATTAGCCCTGAGTACCGGTGCGCTTTTCCCGCTGAGAATAGAACTATATTTCCCTTTATCGTTAAGTATTTCAAGCGCCTTGAGGATCTGTTCGTCTTTTGTAACTGACCAGGCAATTGCGCCCTCTTCATAAAAATACCGCCCGATGATCTCTTCTTCCAGCAAACCTGAGATCTCATCCCTGAAAATTGTAAGGTCGTGGTCAATATTATGTGCTATATCATTTTGAAGTTCTTCGAAAAGATCCTTGTGCAGTTCATAATATTTTTCTTTCTTTGCACTGGCAATCAGTTCATTAAGAGAGGTCTCGGTAATTGTTCTATAGCTGAAATTACGTTCTTTAAGAAAACCTGCGAAATCAGCATAATCCTGATCGCTTAGTTTAAATTGTGATGGTGATTCCGGGGCAGGATGAGACCAGTAATAGCGAGTTGCGAAGTCGAAAATAAAGTTCCTCAGATACAATTCTGCCGAGATCTGGCTCATTGCTTCAGGATTTATTGTAACATCGGGGGTTATCCCTCCTCCGTCTTTCACAATACGTCCGTTACGGGTCCTGAATTCGGTTACCAGCGAATCCGGGATAATACCTACGCTACCGTCCTCATTGGGATGTGAGAAATCGATTGCCTGGATACATCTTCCGGAAGGTATATAGTACTTCGCCGTTGTTATTTTAAGCTGGGTATTATAGCTTAAGGGACGGGTAACCTGAACAAGACCTTTACCGTATGAGCGCTGTCCGACAATTACTCCCCTGTCGAGATCCTGGATAGCGCCGGCAACTATTTCTGCTGCTGATGCCGAACCTCTGTTTATAAGCACTGCAAGAGGAATTGTTTCATCAGTTGCTGCTTTTGTGGTCCTGAAATTATCATCAAACTGTTTTACCTTTCCTTTCGTGGAAACCACATCGTTGCCGGGACCGACAAAAAGGTTAACAATTTCAACTGCTTCGGACAGCAACCCCCCGGGATTACCTCTTACATCAAGAATTATCTGTTCAGGATTGTTTTTTTTAAGCTCCGTAAGAGCATTTTTAACATCGGTAATACAATTCTGGGTAAAATTAGTGAAGCGAATGTATCCCGTCTTGCTGTCAATCATCCCATAGTAAGGAACAGGCGGGATAATGATCCTTTCCCTTTTCATCACATGATCCGATTCTTTTCCGGCCCTTTCGATTGTAACTGTAATATCTGAACCGGGATTTCCTTTCAACCTGTCGCTAACCTTATCTGTCGGCATTCCTTTCAGAGAAACACCGTCGACTTTTTTTATTTTATCACCTGCCTTTATTCCTGCTTTATCAGCCGGGAAACCCTTGTAAACCTCACTTATAACCACATAATCGCCTCCGCCTCTCACAAGTGAGCCTATCCCGCCGTATTTACCCGTGGTCATAAAAGTAAAATCATCCGCATCCGATTCAGGATAATATACAGTATATGGATCCAGGGTCTTAAGCATATTGTCAATGCCCGATTTTATAACTTTATCAGGATCTATCTCGTCAACATAAAATGTGTTAAGCTCTCTGAATAGCGACAGGAAGATATCGAGATTCTTGGCAATTCTGAAATCCCGTGTTTCCTGAAGGCTTAGAAATCCAACACTTAAACCTGAAATTATAAGGAAACTCAGGATCATTATAAGTCTGCCTTTATGTATCTTTTTCATGACTTTAAAATTGAACCGACGAAAATAAGAAGAATATTTATTATAAGGATTTGACAGAGGGTTAATTATAATAATTTTAACATTATCTGCCGGCAGTAACTATTTCGGATTTCAATCTTTCAAGCATTTCCCTGAT
The DNA here is from genome assembly GCA_029564935.1 of Bacteroidota bacterium. Taxonomy (GTDB): domain Bacteria; phylum Bacteroidota; class Bacteroidia; order Bacteroidales; family VadinHA17; genus LD21. The sequence continues at coordinate 33,948 of JAKQPD010000301.1, read as the reverse complement.
TCCTGCTTCTATTGTACCGAAATCTGCCGGCTTTTCTTTCCTGTAGATAACTATCAGAGCGATATTTATATTTTGTGAATCCAAAAATTCATATAGTAAAGCTTTATTCTTTCTGTAAGCTTCTCTCATTCTTCGTTTCAGCAGATTTCTTTTTACTGCATGGCGGAATGCTTTTTTCGGGACCATAAAAGCGATCTCTGCAGTGAAGCCTGAATTAAGATCAGTTGTTGCCCACAATACCCTGAAATATTGTGTGTAAAATACCTTCCCCGACCCGAAAAGGCCGGTTATTATCTTCCGACTGCAAAGCCTTTCGGCTTTTTTGAATGTCTGACGGTAAGCGATCATTCAGGCAGGCCTTGTTATCAGAGTTCCTTAATTAAAAAAGAAGTGTATTAATCTGCAGAATAGATTTTACTTTGAATTCCTGTTATGCTCCTTAAGGAAATTATCCAGAGCCATTGTCATGGATGGTGCTTTTGGATTTGGTGCATTTATATCCAGCCTGAGGCCTTCCTGTTCCACAGCACATGCCGTTGTTGGGCCAAAAGCTGCTATTTTTATTTCACCCTGCACAAAATCCGGAAAATTCTCCTTAAGCGATTTTATCCCGGAAGGACTGTAAAAAACAAGAATATCATAATCGAAATTCTGTACATTCGAAAAATTGCTGCTTATAGTTTTATACAGAATACCTATCGAATATCTGATAGAATTTTTATCAAGCAATTCAGGGATCTCAGCATTGTGAGGCTCAGAGAGAGGCACAAAATAATTATCGTCCTTATGTTTAATAATGATATCGATGAGATCCTGGAATTTTGCCTTGCCATGGAAAATCTTCCGCTTTCTGTAAACTATGTATTTCTGCAGGTAAAATGCAACATTTTCTGTAATGCAGAAATACTTCATTGTGTCTGGGACTGTGATTCTCAGCTCATTGCATATCCTGAAAAAGTGATCTATACCAGTTTTACTGGTGAAGATCACGGCTGAATAATCGAGAATATTAATTTTCTGATGCCTGAAATCCTTTGATGAGATCCCTTCAACCTGGACAAAGGGTTTGAATTCAACTTTCAGATTATATTTTTTTGCCAGGTCGAAATATGGCGACTTCGGATTCATCGGTTCTGGCTGCGACACTAAGATCTTCCTTATTTTCAACGACTTACAGTTTTAGTTATACTATTCAGGGACCACTCGCTTCTTCGCTAAAACAGATCGGTTAAATATTTAAGAACCACCAATACCGGAAGAAATTCCAGCGCACAAAGGTACAAAATGAAATATAAAATAGAAATTTTATGCTTCAGAAAAATCAACAACAGCCTCAGAACACGCATAAAATATGCCGTCAGAACAATAAAAAGTCCTGAATTCAGGATAAACCGGGGTGCCGGGAAGGTTGTATATGCAAGCAAAATTGTAAGCAGAAACAGGATAAAACCTGTAATTTGATATGACTGGTGAACTGTGGCACAATATTCTCCGAATACTTCTCTTGCACCGGTAATGCTTCCCATAAGAATGCAAATTATATGCCTTATAAGCACCAGTAAAATCAAAAGTCCGAAGATAACAATCCAGAATAGTATTCCTGAAAGTCCGTTGGGATAAAAACTATGATAATCAGCTGTTAAGTATGCAAATAATGCCGTCCCCGAGAAGGAAACTGCGTTTGCAAGAATTGACTGCCACTGTAAGAACATACCTCTTTCACGCGATGCAGGATCTCCGATTCCCCTGAAGAGCAGGAATGCCTTGATATTATGAAATAACCTGCCGGGAAAGGCGCTGAGCGTTGAATAGATGAATGCTGACGCAAGAACAATTATTATTATCCAGTCGTCCCTGAATGGCTCCTGTTCAAATTCCTTGCCTTCACGAAGGTTTGAGGTAATAATTCCGGCTTTCCCGGATCCCCTGTCTTCACTTTTTTTAATAAACGTGAAGGGGAAAAAAACAGGCTGACCGGAAACAATTGAAGTATCCTGTTCAGAAATGATCATTTCTTTCTCCGGCAATTTCGGAAAGTATATTATTTGCCAGTCGGCTCGCACCGATCCTGAAGTAATTATTGTTGAGCCATTCTTTTCCAAGGCAGTATTCAGCTATCCTGTAGTACGAAACAGCATCATTTACGGTTACTATACCGCCTGCCGGCTTGAAACCTACCCTTATCCCGGTTTCGGAATAGAAATAGTCTATAGCCCTGCACATAACGAATGCTGCTTCAGGTGTCGCCGACACATTTATCTTCCCGGTTGATGTTTTAATAAAATCAGCTCCGGCATCCATCGCTATCATCGATGCCTTAAAAATATTTTCATTGTCGCCCAGCAGTCCGGATTCAATTATAACTTTCAGATGCTTTTCACCAACAACCTCCCTCATCTCTCTGATTTCATCGGCAACAGCAGCAAAATCATTGCTCAGAAAAGAACCGACTGAAATGACCATATCAATTTCATCAGCTCCGGAGTCCAGCGCCATTTTACATTCAGCCAGCTTAATTGAACGGAATGTCTGTGATGAAGGGAAAGCTCCTGCAACAGATGCTATCTTTACGGTTTTCACCGTGAGTTTTTCTTTTACAAGCGGAACGAAATTCGGATAAACACATATAGCCGCAACATTTGGGATATTCGAAAAACGTCCGGAAAAACTGTTCACCTTTCCTGTAAGATGAAGTATATGGGTTTTATTGTCCGATGCATTAAGGCTTGTGAGATCAAGACAGTTCAGTATTGTCATCAGCAAGTGCTTGTCGGGGGGTTCAGAAACGAGCTCGGATACTTTTCTAAGCTCCCTTGTTATCTCGGATTCCGACGGACATTGTTTTATCAGTTTTTCGTATAATTTGGTCATGGCATCAGGTTCAAATCAGTAAAATCTACGTTGTATTTGGCGGGGGTTAATATAATGCTTTTTGTAATCAAATAATATTATCGGATAATTTATGTTGAGTTTAATTCATAAAGAAGTAATATTGGCCTTCCTGGAACTGTTCCTTGCCAGGGATGCAAAAATTCCAATAACGCACAGTACTGAAAAAATTACGAATCCGGTACGCATACCTGTCAAAAATCCGGGGTAGGAGGAAGGGATGATAGCCCGGTCACCCACATAAACTGCAAGAAGCATCATTGCGATACCCATACTCATCATCTGCCCTGCCATACGCATTGTCCCGACAACTGCCGATGCAATCCCAAGATGATTTTTCTCAACAGAGCTCATAATTGCATTTGAATTTGGGGAAGAGAATAGTCCAAAACCAGTTCCCATCAGTATAAGCAGGAAGATTATCCATATTATCGGAGTGCTACTGTTTATAAAGCATAACATTATCAATCCGGCAGCAGTAAGCCCCATCCCGTATGATGCAATGATCCCGGGATTATATTTATCAGACATTTTGCCTGCGACAGGTGATAAAAGCGCCATCATTACAGGCTGTGATATCATTATAAGTCCTGCGCTTCTTGCATCGAAACCTTTAAGATACTGCAGGTACAGACTGATAAAGAATCCTGTTGCAGAGGTGGCTGAATAATGAATAAGGGCAGCTATACCTGAAAAGGCGAAGATCCTGTTGCGAAGCATCAGTCTGATATCGAACACCGGAAAATCAATTTTGTTTTCAAACATAAGAAATACAACTCCCAGCAAAATCCCTGTTACTATTAAAATCCATCCTGTAGCAGAAGGCAGCTTTGAAAATCCAAACATAAATGAAGCCAGTGAGACACCATAGATTATTGATCCCCGCCAGTCGAATTTTTCTCCCCCGGCTTCAGCCCATTCCACTTTCATTTTCTTAAAGATCAGATACAGGGAAATAATACCGGCCGGAACAAGAACAGCAAAAACACTCCTCCAGCCCCAGTACTGTGTCATTAATCCGCCGATTACCGGTCCGCTGCTAAGACCCGTATAAACTGCTGTTGTATTGATCCCCATCGCCCGGCCGCGTTCACCCGGACCAAAAACCGAGGTGATTATAGCCAGGCTCATCCCGAAAATCATTGCACCTGCAATTCCCTGAATTATCCGGAAAACTATCAGGGATTCAATATTCCATGAAAATGTGATCAGGAAGGTGGCAATTGTAAAAAGAAATATACCGCCTGTGAAGATCTTTTTTCTGCCGATAATATCTGCAAGCCTGCCGAAGGGAAGAAGAAATATGGCAGAAGTAAGAATAAAGCTGCTGACTATCCATCCGAGCTCCAGAGCAGTAGCATTGAAGTCTTTTCCTATTGCAGGAAGTGCAAGGTTAATTGCAGATCCGAGGAAGGGGGTAAGAAAAGCGGCAAAAGCCGATACTGTAAGCACCGATCTTTTAAGTGTTTTATCACCGGAAGACGTATTATGCTCTTGCATCAGATTTATTCCTTGTTTTTGGTGTCAATAATAATTGTAACCGGGCCATCATTAAATATTTCAAGTGTCATCATGGCTCCGAACTCACCGGTTCCGACAGGTTTGCCAAGTAATTCTGAAAGCCTGGCTACAAATTTTTCATAAAGTGGAATTGCAATCGCGGGTGGCGCAGCTTTTATATAGGATGGTCTGTTTCCCTTCTTTGTCCTGGCATGAAGGGTGAACTGGCTCACAACGGTTATCTCACCGGCAACATCAAGTACTGAAAGGTTCATTACACCGTCCGTATCATTGAATATCCTCAGCTGAACGATCTTATTGCTCAGCCATTCAACATCTTCAGAAGTGTCGGCTTCTTCAAATCCTGCAAGGATCAATAATCCGGGACCGGAAGATGCCAGGATCCCTTTGTCCGAATAAACGGAGGCTTTCTTTACACGCTGGATAACTACTCTCATATAAACCTGGTACAGGCATGCAAATATAAGATCAATTTCATAAGCCAGAACTTGATTTTTCATGTACATTTGGGGCACAATCGAATTTTATGGATCTTATAACAATCACTGCAGTCGCCCTCAGCCTTTCTTTTGATACTTTCGCAGTCTCACTTTCGTTCGGAGTTGTCAAAAGCAAAATATTGTTCCGCCAGGCAGTCAGGGTAGCACTTGTATTTGCCGTCTTCCAGGCGGGATTTCTTGTTGCAGGATATTTCCTCGGGTCTGTAATTAGCGATCTTGTAAAAGCCGCCGATCACTGGATCGCCCTTATCCTGCTGGCATTCCTTGGAATAAGAATGATAGTTGAAGGTGTAAGAAGAAAAGAGGGTGATGAGGTAAGGGATTATACAAAAACGCTTACTCTGGTTGCAACTGCCATAGGTACCAGTATAGATGCATTTGCAATAGGGATAAGCTTTGCTTTCCTGGATATGAGAATATGGCTATCGGGTGTGATAATAGGTGCGGTGACTTTTCTTGCATCAATGACCGCAATAAGAATAGGGAAATCTGCCGGACCCCGGCTTGGTCAGAAAGTCGAGATTGCAGGGGGCCTGATACTTATTGCAATAGGGGTTAAAATATTTGTTGAACACATGTTTGGATAGAATCATATCGGGACAGATCGTCTTTCCCGGTTGCTGAATGTTACAACCGAGGTAAATCCGGAATCTTTAAGTAACCTGTAAGCTTCATCGAAATACTGGCCCACTCTCGATGGCATATGAGCGTCGGAATTCACACACACAGCGACCTTCTCCTCACTGAATAAATGCAGAAATCTCCTGTCGGGGTAAAAATCAGCCAGAGGCCTGTTCCTTCCGTTGGTGTTGACCTCAAATGCAACATCATTCTTCTTCATCTGCCTTGCCAGCCTCCGGTAATATGGTTCGGGATCAAAAGAAGGTTTATACCCGAATATCCTGATCAGATCAGGATGACCGATAATATCAAACAAGCCTGATCCGACCGCCATTCCAACCATATTAAAATATGTTACAAACAAGCGGTCGAAGCTTTTACCTGTATAAAAATCAGGGCCTTCATCTACCGTTTTCTCTCCCAGATAATGGACTGATCCGATCCTGTAATCCAGAGCCAGACCATCTAGGAATTTTGCTGTCTCAGTTTCCTTCCCCTCAAGATAATCGACCTCGAGCCCCTTCCTTATTATAATCTTTTCTGTGCGGTTTTTAAGCTTATCAATATAATCCAGGTAAGCAATGACATTCCCCGGATTCATAAGCCAGTCCTGGTCCTCCTTGAACAGGGCCAGATGTTCCGAGAATCCAATCTCCGAGATCCCTTTTTCAATTGCCGGGGCAATATAATCCTCAGGAGTAGCCTTACCATCACTGAAAGTCGTATGAATATGGTAATCTGTAATATACTTCATTTACAATCACTTAATATGAATACCTGTATTAATCATCTACGTATTATAATACGTTTTTAAATACGTTTTTAAATACGTATTATAATACGTAGAAAATTTCAATGATAGTTACTTTTCCCTGAACTTCCGTGCAGAATCCCGGGAAAGTAACTATTTCTCAAATTAGCTCCAAATTTGTCAATAAAACAAACCACTAAATTAAATATTGATCAGGAAAAATGTAAATTTGTCAGATTGCAGGAATTATGGAGTTAAAAAACAAGAATTGTATTTGCGAGACCTGTGAATTCAGGCATATAGTCTTTTCTTATCTCGATGATGATGGAATACAGGAACTGTGCGATAATAAGATCGAACAGGCCTTCAGGAAAGGAGAGATAATCAATCGCGAAGGAGAACCGGTAACAAGTTTTAAATATCTGAAAAGCGGACTGGTGAAGCTTTTCAGGACTACCCCATCGGGAGAAGAACAGGTAATTACGTTTACCCGTCCTTTCGAATTTGTAAGCAACATGAGTGTTTTTTCGGGGGAAAAGTACCGTTATTCGGTGTCAGCCCTTGAAGACTCCGTGGTTTGTATTGTAAAGCTTTCATATATTAAAGATCTCTTCATGAAAAATGGTTCATTTGCCATGGGTCTTCTTACACGGATGGCTGAGATTAATGAAAAGATCATAGGGCAGGCTCTCGATCTCAGGCAGAAAAACCTGGTCGGGCGTATAGCGTATGTACTTCTTTATTTCGGTAAAGAGATCTATAATTCAAGAATTTTCGATCTGCCAGTCTCCAGAAAAGAGATCGCCGATTTTATAGGAATGAGTACCGCCAATGTTATCCGGACAATGTCAGAGTTCAAAAAGGATGGGATAATCAAAATTGATGGAAAAACAATTGAAGTGGCGGATATTAACAAACTCGAAATACTCTCCCGGCGAGGCTGATAATCCATTTTTTCAAATAATACCCAATGAAGAGATTTGCCCTGTTTTTATGCTTGCTGATTGTTACAACAGCAATTTCCTCCCAACCTCTGCCTCAACCTCAGCCTCAGGAGGGTAAGAAACCTGCCGGACCAGTTAATTATACCCTTTCAGGAATGAGGCACGGAGTAAATTATTTTCCGGAAGTACGGCTGGCAAATGTCCAGTATGAAACAGGAAAGGAGCTCGATTTTGACAATTACCATTCCCTGAATGTTATTTATGACTGGCTGAATATATGGGCAGAAAAATATAAAGATCTTGTAGAGCTTTATGAAGTCGGCAGAAGCTTTGAAGGCAGGCCTGTGATGCAAATTACTGTTACAAATAAAAAAACCGGAAAAGATACAGATAAGCCTGCGGCATTTTTTGAAGGAGGCCGTCACAGCGGTGAGGTTACCGGATCAGAGACTGTTCTCTGGCTGACAAAATTCCTCCTGGAGAATTATGGGAAGGATCCGGAAATAACTCATCTTCTTGATACCAAAACAATATATTTACGCCCGGTGAATAATCCCGACGGACATAACCTTTATCTCCATACCGCCCAGAGCAACAGGAGTACCGTACGTCCGGTTGATAACGACGGAGATGGTCTGCTGGATGAAGACGCTCCTGACGATCTCGACAATAACGGGATAATTCATAATATGAGGTGGAAAGATGAGAAGAAGGGGAATCTCATTCCCGATCCTAAAGATCCTTCAGGAAGTATAATGAAACGGGTTGCCCCGGGAAAAGGGATCTATCTTTCTGCATCCGAAGGTATTGATAATGATAATGACGGCTGGATTAATGAGGATGGTATCGGCGGACTGGACCTTCACAGGAATTATCCCGAGAACTGGAGACCTCTGAAGGAAGCAACCGGACGGGGATTTACGCAGGGAGGAGCAGGAGAATACCCCCTCAGTGAATCTGAAACAAGGGCAGTCGTGACTTTCCTTCTTGCACATCCAAATGTTTATGTGGTTAATTCCATGGATACAAGTGTGCCTATGCACCTCAGACCACCATCAACCTCAGGATCCGAAGAAAGAATGTACCCCGAGGACTTAAAATGGTATAAATACTTCGATGATCTGGGAAAGAAGATCACCGGGTATGACAAAGCCGGAGATGTTTATAATGATTATGGCAACGGAAGCCCTCTGTTCGGTCATGGCCCTGATTTCGGATACTGGTATTTCGGCGCGGTCTGGTATGGTGATGAAATATGGAACAGCGGCAGGTTCGGAGACCTTAACGGTGACAGTATAACTGATCAGATCGACATGCTTATATGGGATAATAAAGAGAACAACGGAGAAGGTTTCAGTGAATGGAAACCGGCCAGACACCCTGTTTATGGAGATATTGAAACCGGAGGATTCAATCCTAAGTTCTTCTCCCAGAATCCACCGGCACGGTTTCTTGAAAAATGGATTAAGAACCAGGCTTCATTCAATATCGAAATGGTAAAACATCTTCCCGAACTGGAATGGGAAAAAATTGAAACCAGAAAAACCAGATCGTATAAAACCGATTCTGCAGATTATCAGGTTAAAGTAAGTTTCAGGAACAAGGGAAAGCTCCCAACAGCATTTAAACAGGCTCACCTTGTTAAGATCGTTACTGAGGACAGGGTTGTCCTCGAACTTGATACAACGGGAACTTCAGCTGGAACAACGGATTATAAAGTACTTGCCGAAGAAAAAGTACAACGGGGACGTGAAAGAAGGGGATCCATGCAGTTTAATGATCAGCCTCCGCTAAGACGACCTGTCTTGAAAACAGTACCCTATACAGATGGAGGAAGCGTAACAACAGCTGTTTTTAGTATCAGACTTTATAAACGGAATGAAATATCAGGTAAGGCAAGCGTATATTCAACAAGAGGAGGGATATTAAAAGATAAGGATTTTATTATCAGGTAGAGGGAGGACGATAATAATTTATATTTTAGCCGCGAAAAAATTCAGGCAAACAGAATTGTTTACATTTAATCAGATCAATATATGAAAATTGAAGAACACAGCATCAGGGATATCCCCCGCAGGCGCTTTCTTGAGCTGGGAATGAAAGGAGGATTGCTGATTGCAGCATCACCTGCTCTTTTGTCTCAGCTGGTATCCTGCAGCAGCAGGAATGCTGCTTCTCCTGGTTTGAATATTGATAACGCTACTCTCGGCAAGGTCATTGCCAGGGCTCTTTCCCGGGGAGGTGATTTTGCTGATATCTATCTCGAAAACCGTATCTCGAGGCAGATAACAATGGAGGAATCACAATTCAGGGGCGGCTTATATGGTATAAGCCAGGGAGCCGGTGTCAGAGTTATTTCAGGAAATAAGACAGGGTATGCTTATACCGATGAGATAACTGAAGCTAAACTTCTGAGAGCTGCCGAAGTGGCTTCTTACGTGGCTCAGAATGGCAGTCCTGCCACACCCGTGAATATTACTTCTGCGAGCCGGCCATCCTTTGTTACAGTTAAATTACCGCTTGACGAAATTTCGGATGAAAAGAGGATAGAGATCATAAAAAGGGCCGACCAGGCAGCAAAAGATTATGATCCGCGGATCAAAATGGCAATGATAGAGTATAATGATGAAGTAAGAAGCCGCGTGATAGCTAACAGCGAGGGATTATATCTCAGGGATGAGCTTCCGCTTCTTTTCTTTATCGTTCAGGTGATGAGTGATAACGGATCAGCCCGCCACATGGCCCGTGAGAGATTGAGCTTGCATTCCGGCTTTGAGATGTTTGATACGGTCACTCCTGAAACTGTAGCCCGGAATGCAGCAAGGGAGGCTGTTGCAATGCTCGATGCAGAAGATGCACCTGCCGGAATGATGGACGTTGTTATGCAGAATGGCTGGGGCGGAGTACTTGTCCATGAAGCCGTAGGCCATCCTCTTGAGGCCGATAATATTGCAAAAGAAGTCGGGGCATTTACCGGAAAACTGGGACAGAAGGTAGCAAATGAATGCTTTACAATGATTGACGACGGAACACTTCCAAATTTTAGGGGAACTATCAATTTCGATGATGAGGGAACTGAAGCAAAAAGAAACGTCCTGATCGAGAAAGGAGTCCTTAAGGGATTTATGACCGACATTCTCAGCGCCCGGCAACTTTCAATGGAAAGAACCGGTAACGGAAGAAGAGAATCGTTCAGGTACATCCCGATACCACGTATGACAAATACCTTCATTGAGAACGGGAAAGATAATCCGGAAGATATCCTTGCATCCACAAAGAAAGGTATCTATGTCCAGAGCCTCAGCGGGGGCAGCGTTAATCCTGTAACCGGGGTCTTCAATTTTACATGCAGGGAAGCTTACCTTATCGAGAACGGTAAAAAGACCAGACCTGTTAAAGGAGCAACACTTATAGGCTCCTGCATGGATGTTATTTCAAATATTGATGCTGTTGGGAACGACCTCGCATTCGGTCCCGGGATATGCGGAAAAGGCCAGTCTGCTGAAGTTACAGCAGGCCAGCCGACAGTAAGGATCAGAGGAATTAATGTGGGTGGCAGCAGAGCTTAAACAATCAACAAGGGAGAAAATGAACAATTTGGATTTATCCGGAAAACTGGTAAAGAAATGTATCAGTCTTGGTGCATCGGCAGCCGAAGTATTTCTTGAATCAAACAGGAACCTGTCTGTGAATGTGCTGAAGTCGGAAATTGAAACCATCGAGGAAGCCTCTTCACAGGGAGTTGGTTTCAGGGTATTTGTTGACGGAAAGATGGGATTCAGCCATTGTAACGATCTTAGCGACAAGTCGCTGGAGGATACAATAGCAAAGGCCATTGCATTTGCAAAGCTTTCTTCACCCGATGAGAACAATGTTCTTACCGATGATAAAGGATTTACACAGGTGGCAGATCTTTATGATCCCGGAATTGTTTCCGAACCGATGGATAAAAAGATAAAAATGGCTCTTGAACTTGAAAAACTTGCCATGAAAGAGCCGGGAATAACAAAGAGCTCGGGTGCAGGTTACGGGGAAAGCGAATCCGAGATCTTTATAGCTAATTCAAACGGATTACTGAAGAGTTTCAAGGCCTCAGCCTGTTTCGCAGGAGTATCTGTCGTTGCTGAAAAGGGTGACCAGAAAAATACAGGGGGAGAGTATTGTTCCAGGGTTTATTTTTCTGATCTTCCGCCTCTTGAAGAAATAGCGGCCAAAGCATCAAAGCGGGCTCTGGAACTGCTGGACCCGGTTATGATAAAAACCCAGAAAGCTGCGGTTATAATTGACCCGGATGTTTCCCGCTTCCTGGGAGGCATACTTTCGGCTGTTAACGGTGAACGCGTCCTCCAGGGTGCAAGTTTTCTCAAAGACCAGATGAATAAGCAGTTTGCATCACCTCTTCTTACAATTACTGATGACGGTACTATTCCCAGGAGCACGGGAAGTTCACCCTTCGACGGTGAAGGTGTGCCTACAATGAAGAATGTAATTGTTGATAAAGGTGTTCTGCGGAGCTTTATTTATAATACGAGAGCAGCCAGACGTGCCGGAGTGAAGAGTACCGGGAATGCATCCAGAAGCGGCTTCAGCTCGCTTCCGGGAATAGGAACCCATAAGGTATACCTGGCCGGGGGAAACCAATCACGGAACGAAATTATTGCTGCCACTGCAAGAGGGTTGCTCGTACTTGAACTGACAGGTTATGGAATTGACCCCGTAACCGGTAATTTCAGCGGCGGGGCAAGCGGACTATGGATCGAAAAAGGTGAGATATTACACCCTGTAAAAGGAGTTACAATCGCCGGAAAAGCATTTGATATCCTTAATGCAATTGATATGATGGGGAATGATATCGATATGAACCAGGGTTTTGCAGCGCCGACATTCAGGATAGCAGAAATGCAGATAGGAGGTAAGTAATTAATATAATGGTAATTACAGTCTGTTTGGAATCAGAATAAAATATTATACTTTTGAAATTTCAAAATAAAAAAAATGGTAACAAATAAAAAGCAGAAAAACATGGCAATTCAGAAGACAAAGGGGATTATCGCTATCCTTACCGGGGGTGGTGATGTGCCGGGATTAAATCCAGCGATCAGGGCGGTTACTATTCGTGCCAACCGTGAAGGTTACAAGGTAATAGGGTTACGCAGGGGATGGGCAGGTATTACTGAGCTTATAAGAGACACTAAAGCTGACAACAGTAACAACTACCAGATACTTACTGATGACATAGTCAATAAAGCAGGAAGGACGGGAGGTACATTTTTACATACTTCAAGGACACGACCAAGCCATATGTCAAAATCGAGTGTCCCCGAACACCTTAAGGATACATACAACCAGGAGATGAATGACCTTACTCCCGAGGTTATCAAGAACCTTGAGTGGCTTAACGTCGATTATCTGATACCTATCGGAGGAGATGATACCCTGAGTTATGGCGTTCATTTGTTCAAAAAAGGTGTTAATATTGTTGCCATACCAAAAACAATGGACAACGATGTTCCCGGTACGGATTATTGCATCGGATTCAGCACTTGTGTCACAAGGACAATACAGATGACAAACAGCCTCAGGACATCGGCAGGTTCGCATGAAAGGCTCCTCGTCCTTGAAGTGTTCGGACGGTATGCAGGTTTTACCGCAATGCTTCCGACTATGGCAGGAGCAGCAAACAGATGCGTAATTCCTGAATACAAATTCGATATCGAGTCACTTACAAAACTCCTTGTCGAAGACAGGAATGCAAACCCAAGTAAATATTCCGTGGTCATTGTTTCAGAAGGAGCTATGTTTGAGGGTGGTGAAATGATATTCGCCGACAGCGAGAAGGACGCTTATGGCCACGCCAAACTTGGTGGGATCGGCGACCTCGTTTCGGCAAGACTTAAAGACCTTTCTGCAAAATTCAACCACGGCAAAACAATAAATATAATTAACCAGAAACTCGGCTATATGGTCAGAGGCGGAGATCCTGATTTTCTTGATTCAATCGTTCCCATGGCTTACGGTAACCTGGCTCTCGACCTTATCCTGAAAGGCGTACATGGCAGAATTGTTGTGCTTAAGAACGGACGCTACGATAACGTACCGATCGATGTCGTTACATCATCCAAGAAGGTTGTGAAGGTATCGGAATATTATAATACGGAAAGACTGAGACCTTATTACCATACATTCGAAATGAAACCATTCCTGCTGATGGCTTCGGATAATTAATTGTATTTTCGGATTATTTTACACGATGATATATCGTGGACCAGGGCATTGTCATAAAATCTACCGGCAGCCGGTACAGGGTTCTTTGCACGGATGGGAATGTTGTCGATTGTATCATCAAAGGAAAATTCAGGGTAAAGGAACTGAAAAACACTAATCCCATTGCTGTCGGTGACAGGGTAAGGTTTGAATTTGAGCAAAGTAAACGTTCAGGTATAATAACCGAACTGCTTGACCGTAAAAATTATATACTACGGAAGTCGTCAAACCTGTCAAAACAGTCCCAGATACTTGCTGCAAACGTTGACCATGTTTTCCTGATGATTACAATTTCATATCCTGAAACACCGGTGGAGTTTATCGACCGTTTCCTGATCACCGCTGAAGCATACAGGATCCCTGCAGGTATCATAATAAATAAAACGGATCTTTATAATGAAGAAGAAAAATCAAGGATGGATCACCTGGTGTCGGTTTATGAAAAGATCGGATATAAATGTTTCACAATATCACTGAAAAACAAGGATGGTCTTGAATCATTGATTGCCCTGATGAAAGATAAGATCAGCCTGATAGCCGGAAATTCAGGTGTGGGAAAGACAACTCTGCTTAATACATTGAACCCGGCTCTTAACCTGAAAACGGAGGAGATCTCGGATTATCACAAACAGGGGAAACACATTACCACCTTTCCCGAAATGCACCACATGCCTTTCGGAGCTTACCTGATCGACTCTCCGGGAATCAGGGGATTCGGAGTTGTTGATATGGACAGAAATGAGATTTATCACTTCTTCCCCGAAATTTTCCGGATCTCTCAGGATTGCAGATTCTATAATTGCCTTCATATCGATGAACCTGGCTGCTCGGTGAAAAATGCCGTTGAAAAAGGAGAGATCGATCCCCTGAGGTACAGAAGCTATCTCAATATCCTTGAGGATGATAATCGTAAATACCGATAAAAAATCGATGTATTTAGCAAATTAAGGTTATCTTTATAACCTCTGAAAGTCAAACTTCTGTCCTGATGAAAAAAATCCTGATTATTATCTATTCGGCTTTTATTGTCATTGTACTGGTTAATATTATCTATTATAAAAGCCTCTATAATAAACAGCTTGAGTATATAACGGCACATCTCGATCACCAGGTCCAGCTTACGGGGATAGCAGTTGATGATGTTAACAATACATTTACTTCCGACCTTAGCGAAATAGGCTATCTCGAAGATCTCGGATCATTCTTCACGGATAAGGCTTACCGGACAGGAGCAGTTGAGAAGATGAGATTATTCTATTCAAAATATCAGGATTTTATTACAGGAATAAAGATTTATGATGATGCGAAGAATGAATTCACCCTGAAGATTGAAGATGGGGAATGGCTTGAACAACAGTTTGTTCTTCATTCAATGAATACTATTTTCACCAGGGATTCTCTCGTGAAAGGAAACAGGAATTTCGAATATTACCTGCCGGTAATAAAAAACAATAAAATCTCGGGAAATATTGTCGTTACAGTCGATTATGACAAATATTTCGATGCGCTTTTCTCAGTTTATAACCTGAAAGATTACCAGTGGCAATGGGTACTTAACAGCTCGGGAGATGTTGTCTATTCAAACTCCGGAGAACAGGTCATGTATGGAGAAAAAGAAAAGATTACAACTGCTCTTGAAAGCGGGTCGGTGGGTAACATAATCCATAATGCTGTTGTCGGTGGAAAAGACAGGCAGCTGGTTTCATCATATTATCCGACACAGCTTCTTCAGAGGGACCTGGCCATTATCTTTTCATCCCCGACAACCTGGTTCCAGAATTATATAATAAGAAATTCTTTCCTTATAGTTATTGCTACCCTTCTTCTTATACAGACGATAATATTTATCCTGTTACGTCATCTGAAAAAACGGGAAAATGAAAACAAAAAGCTCCGGGAGTCGGAGGGGACTTTAAACACGCTTATAGACAGGCTGCCTGCAGGGGTGATAGTATATGATAAAAACAGGGAGATTCTTTTGGCCAATAGCATGATTACGAAACAATTATCCCTCATATCCAACTCTGGTATGAAGGGTACGGAATACCCTGAACCTTCTCTGTCTGTTATAAATGAATATTTTGCAAAAAATCCCGGCGGAGTATTAAATCCGGCCCAGTTTGCTATTTTTAAACAGGAAAGCGGCGACAGGATATTTCTCAGAAGTACTATCCCGGTTGTCTTTTTTGGGAAAGAAGGTTTTGCTGATACCCTTGTGGATATTACTGAGGTGGAAGCTGCCAGGAACCATGAAGCAAAAGCCAACAGGGCAAAATCGGATTTCCTGGCAAGGCTAAGCTATGAAGTCCGAACCCCTCTTACAGGGATCATAGGGATGACAGACATAATTGGCAGGAAGAAGCCGGAGGAAATAAGTCAGATCGTGAGTATTTTACGTAAATCATCTGAAGACTTGCTGAATCTCAGGGATGATATTCTTGATTTTTCAAAGATCGAAACAGGGAACCTTGTACTCAAAGAGATCCCGTTTAACCTCAGGGATGAACTGGATTATTGTACTGACAGGGCCAGGACACTTTTATCGGGGAAAAACATACAATTCCTGACTAATGTGGAGGAAGATGTTCCTGTGAGCATAATTTCAGACCCGTACAGACTGCGGCAGATAATGACAAATCTTATTGACAATTCCATAAAAAACACAAGTTCAGGGAAGATAAGTTTGAGCTGCAGCCTTTTAGGTAATGATAACGGATATGTTAAACTTGCTTTTGATCTCAGTGATGCCGGTAAAATATCTGACTCCGGGATCCTGAAGAAGATCTTCAGTGAAGCAGTCAATATAGAATCAAAAGTGCTGACAAGCGACGATGAATCAGTATTCGGACCAGTTATGGCCGCTCAGCTTATCAGGTTGATGGGAGGGAAAATTACTGTTGAAAGTACTCCGGGCCCTGATGGAAAAACAGGTGCCAATATAAGATTTACCCTTGGGGCATATTCATTTGACAAAAAGCAGAAAGCTCTAGAAATTGATTCTGTAAGATCCTTTAATGAGATAAAAACACTAGTTATTACTGATCCTCAGGCTGATGATGACAGGGTTCTCAGTTTGCTTCATCAGTTGCGGCTGAATATTTCCGTGACAAATTTTCAGAAGTCTACACCAAACCAGATTAAAGCCAGCCTGAACTCAGCCGAAGACAGATATAAAATGGTTGTCATACTCAATGATTATAAATTCAATGGTTTTGATGTCGCTCAGTCACTTAAGGATAACAATCTGTCAGACAAACTGATAATAATTCTGATCAGTTCGGAAGATACAAGAGGAAATTATCTTAAATCTGTAATTCTGGATATTGATCACTATCTTGTTATGCCACCCGATTCAATAACTCTGGGAAAAGCGATCGCTGAAAGCTTCACATCCATAGATTACCAGGGCAGGGACGGAGCCGGTGATAAAACAAAAAAAGAATTGCATACCCTGATAGTGGAAGATAATAAGATGAACCTGAAAGTTCTTTCAATGCTTCTTGAGATGCTGGGGTGTTCATATGATATTGCTGAAAATGGAGAAGATGGATGTGCTAAAGCAGGAAATAACAAATATGATATTATTTTTATGGATCTTATCCTGCCTGGAATTGACGGGTATGAAACTGCCAGGAGGATCCTTGAAGAGAATCCGGAAGCATTTATTATCGCAATAACTGCCGATAATATGCCTGCTTCAAGGAGTAAGGCAGAATTATCGGGAATAAAGGAATTCATTTCAAAACCGGTCAGGATCGATGATCTGAAAAAAATTCTTGCAAAATATTTCAGTGAATAAAACAGATATATGCCGGTTTCTTGAATTGTCGGAAAAATATCCGGTGATCGATGTAAGATCACCCTCAGAATACCTGTCGGGGCATATTCCCGGATCGATAAATATTCCGTTGTTTGACGATAACGAAAGGAAGGCTGTGGGAATCAAATATAAGAATGCCGGACGGGTAAAGGCTATCCTGAAAGGCCTGGAACTTGCAGGGCCTTCCATGCATAATAAGCTTTCCGAAGCGATAAAAGCAGCTACAGACGGCAAGCTGCTTGTCCATTGCTGGAGGGGAGGAATAAGATCAGAAGCCATGGCCTGGCTGTTCTCTCTTGCAGATATTCAAACTGAGGTACTTGAAGGCGGCTATAAGTCTTATCGTAATCATATCCTTTCCTCTCTTTCTGAAAAACGTAAAATGATTATCGTGGGCGGGATGACCGGCAGTGGCAAGACACATATTTTAAATTATTTAAAAAGTCATAATCATCAGATTATCGATCTTGAGGGAATAGCCTGTCATAAAGGTTCGGCATTCGGAGCGCTTGGACAACAACCCCAGCCAACATCAGAACATTTTGCTAACCTGTTGTTTGAGGAATGGCGCAGGTTGGATCATAATATGCCTGTATGGATTGAAGATGAAAGCCGGAATATCGGGAATGTTTTTATTCCGGATAATTTCTACAATAATATGCTTGAGGCACCGGCTATAGTAATAATGATGGACATAAAGACAAGGCTTCCGAGGCTTACGGAAGAGTATGCCGGTTATCCTCCGGGATTGATAAAGGAGTCAATACTTAAGATCAGAAAGCGACTTGGTGGCGACAACACTGCTGATGCTTTGAGGGCTGTTGACGAAGGAAGACTTTCAGAAGCAGTGGAAATTACTCTGAAGTATTATGATAAGGCATATATGTACGGAATCAGCAGAAGATCTTCAAAGAATATAGTTTATGTTGAGACAGATACTGATGATATCGGGGTAAATGCTGGCAAAGTGATTGATGCAGCCGCAATTCTGAATCTGTAAGGATTATTTCTTTATTTTATTCTGATCTCAGATTCATCTACCCATTTATAAACTTTATCTGAACGCCGCAGGAAATCGTTAATCTTCACTGAACAGAATTCACCTTTTAATGCCTTATCTGTTTTGTTGAGATCGACGCGGATCTCTTCAACATTATATTCCACAACACCTGTTGTAGGCCCCGTAATTAAAAGTGAATCACCGGTATTAAGATCGCCATTCTCAAGTTTAATTTCTGCAACTGATTGTTTAGTAAAATAGTTGGTTATCCTGCCAAGGTAAACTTTTCGTTTTGTGGCGGCAGATCCATACCGGGTATTCCATTCGCCAAGTCTTTGTCCAAGATAATACCCGTCCCAGAAGCCTCTGTTGAATACTGCAGACAACCTTGTTTTCCACTCAGTTATCTTTTCCTGTGAATAGGAACCATCGGCAACTGCCCTTAATGCTTCATCATAACAGCTGACAACTGTTTTTACATATTCGGGTGAACGGGCGCGTCCTTCGATTTTCATAACCCTTACTCCGGCATCTGTCATCTTATCAATAAATCCGATAGTGCAAAGATCTTTTGGCGACATTATGAATTCATTATCTATTTCAAGTTCGTAACCCGATTCTTTTTCGGTCACGATATAGGATTTACGGCATGTCTGATAACAGGTCCCGCGGTTTGCGGATTTATTGTTTTCATGAAGGCTCAGGTAGCATTTCCCCGAGACAGCCATGCACAGAGCCCCGTGAACAAACATTTCTATCTTCATCAGTTCACCGCCGGGACCTCTGATTTCTTCATCCCCGATTTGCTCAGAGATTCTTTTTACCTGGTCAAGGTTAAGTTCCCTTGCGAGGACAGCAACATCGCCATAGCGTGAATAGAACCTCAATGCGTCGGTATTGGAAATATTAAGTTGTGTTGAAAGATGAACTTCAATTCCCTGCCTGAAAGCATAATCTATAGCTGAAATGTCGGAAGCAATAATCGCACTGATTCCACTTTCTTTTGCAGTATCAATTATCTTTTGCATCTGTTCCTTCTCATTGTCAAAGATCACAACATTTACTGTGAGATAACTTTTCAGGCCGTTATCCCTGCATATAGTTGCAATTTTTCTCAGATCCTCCGTCGGGAAATTTATTGATGAAGCTGACCTCATGTTCAGCTGACCGGCGCCAAAATAGACTGAATCGGCTCCTCCCTGTATCGCCGCCATCAATGATTCCCAGGATCCTGCAGGGGCTGTTATTTCTATATCTTTTCTTTCCATTACACTGATTAAAAACCGGTTACAGGCTGATTACAAAACTATATTCAAGAGTGCCGGATTCATTTGTTTAATACGATCCTGATAGATGATCCAATACCAGGTTCAGAATGCCTGACATAGATCTTCCCCTTATGGAACTCCTCCACGATCCTTTTTGTGAGTGAAAGGCCCACACCCCATCCTCTTTGCTTGGTAGTATATCCCGGACTGAAGATTTTTTTGAAAGCACTCTTCGGGATCCCTTTCCCGGTATCTGAAATATCAACATGAATATTATTTTCCGTTTCAGAAATCCGGTAAGTAATTATTCCGCTGCCTTCCATTGCATCGATTGCGTTTTTTGAAATATTTTCGATTGCCCATTCAAACAAAGCGGTATTCAGAGGTATAATGACATCCCGCTCCGGATCAGAATCGAATATAAAACTGACCTTTGAAGAAGTTCGTGTTTTCAGGTATGTGATTGTTCCTGTGATTATTGAAACAAGATTTTCATCTCTCAGGGCAACCCTGGAACCAATCCTCGAGAATCTTTCAGTGATTTTCTCAAGTCTTGCAACATCAAGAGCTATCTCCCTCGACATCGACATTTCAGGATAATCCTGCTGAAGGATCTCCACCCAGCCGGCAAGTGACGATACCGGTGTACCAAGCTGATGTGCAGTTTCTTTGGACATGCTTACCCATACCTGGTTATTTTCAGCTTTTCTCGAAGAACTGAAAGCCAGAAACGCAACCAGAATAAACAATACAATTATTCCGGTCTGGATATAAGGATAATAATTCAGCCTTGTAAGGATAGTACTGTCTTTATAGTAGATCTGGTTTTTATATCCCTTCCCCAGATCAATAATTATAGGACTGTTCTTCCTTTTGATTTTCTGGAGCTGGGAGATCAGATATCGGGGATCCCGCATCTTCCTTGCATCAAAATTACCTGAACTGATTATACTGTCTGCTTCATCTGTAAGTATGACGGGAATTGTTATATTATTTTCAATTATTGAAGAAAGGAACTCAATATCCTGTCCGTTTTCAGCAATTGTAATGAGCCTTGTTGCCTCAGCCCACAGTTCAACTTTCTTCCGCTCTTCATTTTTAAGGATCTCAACCAGAAAGCGGGTATAGATAAGGGATCCCGATCCTGAGAGAATTGCAAACAGGAAAAGGAAGAGCATCCATGGGGTCTTATGACGGTAAGTGTTCAGTGTGTTTATTTCTTTTTAAACAGGTTTTTTAAGGGATTGTCTTTTTCTTCAGCAGGCTGCTCCTTTCTTTCAGTTCTTACACTGTCCCTCTCCTCCCATGTTACCCTGAACTTACGGGTTCCTGAGGATGAGGGCTTTTGTGCTGCAGCAGTGTCATATTTATACCATCCGTATTCTTCATTCAGGATAGTCCGGAGAGTCTGTTTTTCTTTTTTTATTTCATTTCTGACCTGTGTCCCTGCAGCTTTTACATCATATCCTACTTTTACATTATCACCATTATCCTCTATCCTGAGAAGTAGTGAAGTCCTTCCCAGGCCGTCATCATTAACGGCACCGAATTCAGTCGTATTGGGCCTTGGCTTCGGAATTTTTTTGCTGAGAATCTCTGAAAGAAGTATTTTAACATGATATTCATAATCATTATCAAAACCATGCCTCCCGTTCACTGACAAATCCGCTGCCGATGATCTGACATCCATTTGTGGGATGTACAGGGCATTATTCCTTATGAAGAAATCATTAGCCAGCTCTTCAAAGCGGATATTTTCAAGCTCTGATATATCGATAAATTCGGAAAGCTCCTTTACAGGTTCAAAATTGACAAGAGCCCCGTTTTTAAGGATATATTTACCTTCTGCAGTCAGAGCTTTTAGAGACGGACGAAAATGTTGATCCATAGGGATCAGGATTGTAAGTGAGCCGGATAGTATGCCTTCAAGATTCTCATCCTTAATAAAATCCTGCCCGAAATTGTTAAAAACTGAAAATGTTTTTTTTACATTTATACTGTTAACATTAAAATTTCCTTTAAGCATATATGATTTATCGGCATTCTGAGCCAGGAATCCGTCTCCTGAAATATTTCCATCCAGTGAATTTAATGATACTGAATTAAACGTCATCACCCTGGGCTTATAATTCATTTTTCCTCTTACATTTTCAGCATCGAGACTCTTGTATTTCAGTTTTCCAAGATCAAAGCTCAGGTCAAGGATAATATCTTCGGGAAGAGAAAATGGCTTATCCGTGGTGATATTCTTCTCATTTTTCTCCGGCAGGAATGATCCGGCATCAATACCTGCCGAGATTATTGAGGCTTTTACGGTCATAATAACAGGCTTGCCCGATAACCATTCAGTAAGACGGGAAAATGTGCCATTCAGTTTTATATCCTGCTCATTCAACAAGAATTGCAGATCTCTTGCCACGACGTTGTCCGAAACTGAAAGATTACCGGTCATATTTTCAATCCGGATATTGTAATTTCTGAACCCCGCACCAAAGGAATCAAAAACCATAAGGGCTTTTGTATCAAGGGCCAGAAAATCAGATATACTGTATTTTTCTTTACGCGGGACCAGTCCGGACATTCTCAGATCCAGTATTACTGATCCTTCCGGTGAGGAAATTTCTTTGAGTCCGAAGAATTCTTTTACTTCTGACGGAATTACTTTTCCTTTCAGTTCAATATTTGTTTTGATTGCCCTGAAATCCGTTATAGTCAGTGAACCTGAATACAGCGATGATCCGAGAGTACCCCTGAAATTGTTTATTTTTAATGAACTGGTTGAAGGATCTGTTTTTGTACCGTTCGAGAATAATCCCATAAAGGAAACATCTTTCAGAGCAAGAGATGAGGATCCGTAAGTTGCCCTTCCATTATTTACTGTAAAACTGATTTCAATACCCGGATTTGTAGTTCTGGAGGCTTCCCCTTTTATTTTACTTTCAATGTTCAGAATGCCCGTGGGGTTATAAAATCTTAACTTGTCAAGTACCTTTGGAGGAAGGTATTTTTTGATATCAGTTAAATTAATGTTATCGCCTGTCAATGAAAGATCCAGAAGGTTATTGGCAGATACGGACCCTTCTATTCCGAATTTGTTTTTATCCAGTATAAGAGTACTCTTATCAAAGCGGATACCTTTTTCTGAACTGTTCAGATCCACATCTATTGCGCTTCTGATGCTGCTCCTGATGTTGAAGTTGTAAAGCGAGAAAAGGTCGATTGTAAGGTTGCCCCTGCCTGTAAAATCAATGTTGTCACCGGATATTTTGCTTTTAAGTCGTCCGTTATCCATCATTCCGGATATGATTAGTTCAGTCGCCCGGTTATTGTAAAGTGCCCTGACATCTGTAACATTAATACTTTCAAGGTTGATTATCAAATCATTATCCGATGATGATGTTTTAACCGACCTGATTTCATAATTGACCCCGCCTGAAGTGTCGGTCAGGATCCTGAGAGACCCGTTCCTTACGCCAATTCTGCCTATATTATAATGGCCCCTGATTATATCCATTAGTCTGAATTCCATTATGACCGATCTTGCTGCCAGCAGTGTGTCGGTATCCATTTTCCCGAATGATGATCTGTCAAATCCAGGGGATGAATGAACGAGTACATTTTTCAGGTCGAGTGTGGCTCTGGGGAATCTCCTGAGGAAAGAAAGCCTGACTGATCCTGTTTCGAATTTTGTTGAGATATCGTTGCTTAAAGATTTGAGTACAATACCTGCCACCTTATCCTGTACAAGCATGGCAGTAATTATCAATACTGCTGCAATTCCTGCGACAACAACAGCAACGGGTTTTAGTATTTCAGACAATAACTTCATTCACTCACCGGGGAAAAGATTTGTAGCCGGATAACGGTGGACAAAGTTAATTTATTTGGACGAATCCGGATATAATTACCTTTTAAGCAGCCATGAGAGGTCGTCTTTATCTCCTGCTTCCACAGGAGTGCTCCCTTTTTTGAAGATCCTGGCATTTCTGGGGCCGATCAGCTTTACAGATCTGTGACTGACCATCAGCATAGTTCCTTCGCGTAGTCCGACAACATTAATATCGGGGTTCACTTCAATGAATTCCATAATCCGTTGTTCGCGGGTTTCGCCTGCATGTCCTTCCGGGTTGGAATCAAGGTAATGCGGATTTATCTGAAAAGGGATAAGCCCGAAAGCACTGAAAGAATCAGGCTGGATAACGGGCATGTCGTTGGTGGTCATAATTGTGGGACAGGCTACATTGGATCCTGCACTCCAGCCTATATAAGGAGTTCCTCCGATC
Source organism: Bacteroidota bacterium (assembly GCA_029564935.1). GTDB lineage: Bacteria > Bacteroidota > Bacteroidia > Bacteroidales > VadinHA17 > LD21. The sequence goes on along the minus strand of JAKQPD010000301.1, from coordinate 10,087 downwards.
ACCTTCTCCTTTACCGGTCCTGTCAGCTTCTTATCCCTGATCTCTTTCAGGAGCTTCCATGTATTTCCCCCTCCTACGGCAATAGCTTCGGCTTCCCTGACAGCTTTTACAGGATCTTTTGCATGATGTATGGATATTATGCTGTGCCCTATTTCACGAAACCTTTCAGATACTTTTTCTTCATACTGATCATAAGAAAATGTAACCGCTGCATAAGGGATGAACAGAACCTTAACGGGTTTCGGACCGAGAAACTCACGGATATTATGCTTGGGATAATCGAGGTATGGTTCTCCGGGATTTGTGGAATTGCTTATTAATAAGAGATACATTACACTTTATGTTTATTGTTGCATAAAGGTAATATATCTCTCAAGAAATCAAACATTAATCAATAGTAAAAGCAAGGCCTATTTCGAACGGGAACAGATCAACACTTCCAGGCCCTTTGCCTGTCTGGAAAAGCGGGGTGATGTAGTAGGTACCGTAAACCTGGAGGTTTTCATATCCGATGCGGGCAGTTACACCATATCTGAGCATGTTCAGGCTGAAATCATCTTCAGATCTCACTTTGTCACCTTCATCAAAAACCATTTTTGAATATGAGTAAAGCTTGACAGCACCTATCGGGCCAGCTGCAATATTGAGATGATTATGGTCGGCAGGGATCTGGAATTCCAGCAGAACAGGAAGTGTGAGGTATAATGTTGAGAATTTAGATTTCTTAAGCAGTGATCCGGGATCATATTCTTCAATTATACCGGATTCATTCTTAATTATATTATTATTCCCGTCGAATCTGTAATTATTCCAGTTAAGGCCCAGTCCGGTAACAAAGCCAATACGTCTTGCCAGTCCGAGGCTGGTTTGTGCGACATTGAAATTGAAATTATTTGATTTGCCCGAATGAAGCGACATGTAATCAATGCTTTCAGGTAATGTTAAACTATAGTCAGAGACCACATAATTATTAAATCCGAATTCGAAACCAGCCCAGTGCCCCCGGAACCGGTTTCTCCTTTCTGCTCTTTCATCTTCAGGATCCTGCCAGTTATGATTATTATATTCATCCGCTTTATCAATTTCTGTATCCTCATCATACTTTTCCACGCTTATTCTGGGTTTTCCTTCTTCAAGCGATTCAAGGATAATAAGTTTTCTATTACCCATTTTAACCTGAAGTGCATCATCGTCATCTTCAATTATAATACGATCTTTCCCGACCACAACTTTCATGATTTCACTTGTGTCTGAAACCGTACGGTCTGTTTTGACAGTATCCCTGGCTGCAGAGGTTTTCTGTCCGAACCCCTGTCCCAGAAATAACATAAGTAATAATACAGTTCCAAGTTTCCTCATGTGTAAAATTTTCGTTTTCATGGCAGTAGTAATTAGTTTCTGAGAATGAGACGCAGTACAGGTATTAAAAGTTACTGCGATGCTTCATTCTTTTTTACCGGGGCATTGATCTTGAGCAAACCTGAACTGAAATAAAGGGATTTCATTTCTCCCTGTTCATCATTTACCTTTACCAAAGCCATTTGAAGTCCGAAAAGCCTGCTTAATCCGTTAATACCTGCTGAAGCAATTTCATAAGGCTTTACAGGAGCGTCGCTGCCGGTATCTTCCCTGAGAATTTTTTCCCGGATTGTTCTTGCGAGGAATTTGCTGAACCCGTTCCTGTCGTCATAAGCAGGTTCATGGTATTCTATCTTTGATGCAACAAGTTGAAAAACGGCAGGTTTGTCAGTAATATCTATCGTTAAGCCCGGAAAATCAATAATTGCTGAGATTGCCGGTTCTCTGAAAATAACAGGAAGTATAACGGAAGAATCGGTATAGGATAATCCGGCTGAAACAGGATTATCAGGTAATGAAGTTTTAATTTTCCCCGGTGAAGCTGAAATATTTGTTTTTTCTGACAGTGCCGGGGTAATAATTTCTTCTTCAGGCGCGGTGAGTATTCTGGAATAAAGAATGACCGGTTCGCTCTGCGGTACCTTATTTACTGCTATTTCATCTTTCTTCAGGGAAACAATTTTCGGGACGAAGACAAAACTAAGGGCGATAATTGCGATTACAGCAGCAATTCTCACTATGGGCAATGCAAGGTGCAGGACTTTTTCGAATGTGCTTTTCTTCTTAAGCCTGTCTTTAAATTGGTACCGGGATACAGGAGGAACAAGTTTAATTTTGCTGACTGATTCAAAAATCTTCTTTGAATCAGGATTATTGTTTATACAGTTATTGAGGTCTTCAATCTGTTCTGAAGATAAATCTTGTTCAAGAAATGCCACCGACAGATATTCAACCTGTGACGGGTGAAGCTCTTCCGGGCTCTTTTTAAGTGATCGTTTTGGTTCAAAGGACCTGTTATCAGGTGTCAGTATTGTAAGTGACAGGGATTCGGCTTCATCTCTGAGATCAGGATTCTGTTCAAGGAATCTGATTAAAAGTTCTTTCTGTTCCCCTGACAGATTTCCGGCGAACCAGTCTGTGATCCATATTTCATAATTTGATCTGTCGGGCTTCATTGTTAAAGAACAGTTTCAATTTTACCTATATGATTTCTGAGGGCAAGCCTGCCCCTGTAAATATTTATCTTAACCTGTGCTTCACTCATTCCGGTTATCTCACCGATCTCCTGGTAGCTGTAACCTTCATAATCGCGTAATAAAATGACCGATCTCTGATGTTCCGGCAATCTTTCAAGTGCCGCGTGAAGTATTTCATTAAGATCGCTGTACTGTGATTCATAAACGAGATCCCGGGTGTGTGATTCTTCAATTATTAGCATCCTTTTTTCCTTTCTTATCATATCGATCATTCCATGATATGCTGTCGAAAAAAGCCATGATTTAACAACTTTAAAATCGAGCTCCGAAACATTCCTCCATAATTTCTCGAAAGTATCCTGAACAATATCGTTTGCACGTTCCTCATCCTTTATATCCGCCAGAATAAAGCGGAAAACAGAATCGGCATACTCCTCCACAGATCTGTTATATTCCTTTACAGTCATAAACCTGATTACTACATAAAGACGAACGAATGTCCCGATAGTTACATTGTATCAAAAGAAATATTACAGGAATTGAATGCAACGACCTTTATGCATCAATAAAGATAGCAGGTTAATGACCCTTATATCACTGAATGTTCAATGAAGATGTAAACAGATTATTTTTTTGGCTGATATACCCTCACCCAGTCAATTTCCATTGAGGTCATGCTGTTGACAGGTTTGTCAAGACCTCCTGAAAAAATAATGTACATTGGTTCACGGGGGACATCTGTTGTACATTTAAAGACAACTGTATCATTTATTTTCCAGACCAGCTTATCGGGAGTCCATTCAAGTGTATAAATATAAAAATCACTTGCATACCTGGATCCGGCAGTAGTTTTAAATCTCCTGTCAACACCGGGGAAAAAATCGAATGCCACTTTGCCGTCTGCCGTCCTGCATATATCAATATGAGGAGTGATCTTGTCGGCCAGCATCCAGAATGCACACTTGGCTGAGGCATTGCCCAGCCTGACCTTGGCAGAAAATATTCCATATTGCTGACGGAAACTTTTTCCGGTATTCACTATGCCGGATGTGAAGCTGAACTCTTTGGGCCTGAAACCATCAGTAGGAGTCCAGACCTTACTCATGTACTTCTGGGGTTTCGTAATTATCTTAAGGAGACTGTTCCGGATCTCGAAATTCTCTTTTTCAGTATAAGCCTGAAGATCCGGTTCGACTGAATACCTGTCATGAAGGAGCTTATCACCATAATAATAGTTTGTAAGCCATTTGGAAGTATCCAGCCTGTCGCCATTGAACTCATCACAGAAAGTGAGCTCCCTGTTCTTAAGTAAATCGAATTTATTCGAATCCTTAACCTTAAAATACCAGATTATATCATCGTGTTTTTTCAGCTTTTCAAACTCCTGAATGGTTTTGAACATCTCGGTCTTTTCAAACCTCTTTTTATCAAGGAAATAGTTCTTTTTCTCCTTAAATTCGGCGGTCGCTACAAGATCCTTTAACTCATTATACCTGGCTAACCTGTGTGATCCGTCAGTATTCAGAAAATTTGCATATTCCTTTGAATTCTTAAATTTATAATACTCTTTTATCTCAAGGCTGTCCTTAATGCGTTTATATTCGAGGAACTTTTTATATTCCTCACTGTCTTTGAAGGTAATGGGCTTCATATTCTTCTTTGCCAGGAATGCGGAACTGTTTACAAAAGATTTCAGCTCTTCATACCGTTCGACAGCTTTTGATTTTACAGCCTGACCTTTAGCTGCCTCTTTGAGATACATTTTTATCTCCGGGTCCTTACTAAGATTCTTAAATTCAAGGAAAGTCCTGTATTCATCCGTGTCCTTAAATGTTACAGGTTTCATTTTTTCTTTCTGCTTATACTCAAATGAATTTATATATTCCTGCAGGGATTCAAAGTCTTTGACCTTTGCAGAACCATCCATGTCCCTGAATCTTTTTAGAGTACTTCCCGAAATTGTTTTAAAGTAAAGGACAATATCCTTTGCTTTCTGCAGAGAAAGAAATTCATTTTCTCTTGCATATTCTTCGGAATTCTTATACTGAAGTGATTCAATTTCCTTTTTTTTATGTTGAAAATCAGAGGAATTGATAAGATCATTCAGTTTAGTGTATTTTGCCAGAAGTTCAGAACCTGTAAAGGCTTTAAGTTTTTCGAATTCGTCTGTAAGAGCCTTTTCAGCTAGTTCTAATTTTGCAGTAGAGGGAATCAATCCTAATAAAAGCTTCAGACTTGCCATTGGTTAATTGTTTTAGATACAGCGTATAAAGATAAAAATCTTTTCTTAATTATTAAGAACCAGTTTTCAATTACAGATTTCTGGTTTAACGGAAATTACATAATGATTGTTGCAGGAGTGATGATATTCATTCCTCCCGGTCGTATAAGTGATTCTTTTGTCCGGCCGGGATACAGAAAAAATGACTTTCTGAAAAAATCCTGAAAAAAACTTGTTAATAAAAAAAATCTGTTTTAACTTTGACTGACCGTTCAATCAAAAAGCTATGTCACCCAGAACGCCGGAAAAATTTCAGGAAATGAGGGAAGAGAAAAAAGCCCTTATTATGGATGTTGCACTTCTTCATTTTGCCAGTGAAGGGTATTTCAATACCGCGATAAGACATATCGCCCGTCATGCAGGGATATCGAAAGGTTTGATGTATAACTATTTTGAAAGCAAGGATGCTCTGCTGACTGCCATAATTCACAAATCGGTAAATGAGATTTTTCATTCTTTTGATATAAACAGGGATGGATGGCTTTCAGAGGATGAATTCGAATTTGTTATCCGGAAGATAAATGAGATATTAAAAGAAAAACGTTCATTCTGGAGGCTGTTAATGCAGCTCATGATACAAAATGATGCAAGGGAGCAGTTCCTGAAGTCGTTTGAGGTACAGGATTCATTATCTCACCCCGGACATGAACCGGGCGATAATCAGTATCCGGCACTTATGATGAAAATGATAAAGGATTATTTTTATAATAAGAAGAAAACAGGTGGAGAGAATTATGATCCTGACTCTGAATTCGATATGTTCATCCTGGCAATGAAAGGATTTGCTGTCACCAGGGTATATTCGGATGATATTGACGAAGGGCACAATGAAAAGTTATTAAACAGGATTATCGGAATATTTAAATAACTGATTATGAAACAATATTTTATATATCTGATTCTGGCAACGGGAGTTTCCTTTAATCATCTATCTGCCCAGGATCTCAGCGCCACTGAAATAGTAAAAAAGGCTGATGAGAAATTCAACGGAGAGAAAAGCAGTTACAGCCTTATGTCGATGACTATAATCAGGCCCGGATGGCAGAGGACGATTGATTTTAAAAGCTGGACTTTCGGAAGGGATTTCGCACTGACACTGATCACTGCGCCAGCTAAGGAAGCAGGGCAATCATTTCTGAAAAGGGGCCCGGAGATGTGGAACTGGAATCCCTCAATAAACAGGCTTATCAAACTGCCACCCTCAATGATGTCGCAGGGATGGATGGGATCAGACTATACGAATGATGACATACTCAGGGAGTCCTCAGTCGTGAATGACTATGACCATTCCCTTGAGGGGGAAGAGGTGGTTGATGGCCGGCTGTGCCATAAGGTAAGGCTTACAGCAAGGGATGATGCCGATGTTCTCTGGAGCCGCCAGATGTGGTGGGTTGACAAAAAGGACTTCATAGTTCTGAAGGCTGAGCTTTATGATGAGGATGATTACCTTGTCAGAACTGAACGCGGGATGGATCTTAAGACAATGGACGGCCGGCTGATCCCAACTACAATCGAGCTGGTTCCGGCAGAGCAGGAAGGCCACAAAACTGTACTGAAAATCACCGAGATCAAATTCAACATCACTGTTGAAGAGAGCTTTTTCTCACAGCAGAATATGAAAACCATAAGATAGTGCCCGGTTAATGAAAGGATTACCGTCATGAAAGACCGTCAGCTTGCCTGGAGGAATCTGTGGCGAAACAGAAAGAGAACCCTCATCACTGCCGCTTCGGTATTTTTTGCAGTGTTCTTTGCGCTGGTCATGAGATCATTCCAGCTGGGCACATACAACAAGATGTACAGCGATGTCATACAGTCGTACTCAGGATATCTCCAGCTTCAGAGCCCCGCTTACCTTGATGAGCCCACCCTTGACAACGGATTCACCGTGGACTCCGGCCTGGTAAGCCGTATCGAACAGGACCGCAATGTAGAGGCTGTTGTCCCCAGGATGGAGTCATTTGCTCTTGCGGCAGCGGGAAACCGCACACAGGGGGTAATGGTGATCGGCATGGACCCTGACAATGACAACAAGGCCCTGAACATCAGAAAAAGGATGGTCAGGTACAAACTCACTCCCGGAGCTGTTGCGGCCCTGAAAAATGAAAATATTCCCGGCCGGCTCTCCAAAAACCTTGACCTTTTCACAGGTGAGGCATTCTCCGACACGGATGATCTTGTCACAATTTTGGGTATCAGTGAGAAAGACAGCTCTGCCATTCTGCCCCTTGTCAGGAATCATGCCTCCTTTGCCGGCGAATATCTCTCGGGTGGAGAGACAGGTTTTGCAGTCATCGGAAACGGTCTGTCTGATTACCTCGGCACGGTACCGGGTGACACGCTTGTGCTGATGGGACAAGGCTGGCACGGAACATCTGCTGCCGGCCTCTATGTTATCAGAGGTGTTGTGAGCATGCCCAATCCTGAGCTTGACAACAGGTTTGTATGCCTGACGCTTGATGATGCCCGATGGCTTTACGGGGCTCCGGGAATGGTTACCTCTTCCATTATCGGAATAAAGGATGCCAGCGATAAAGAGCTTGCCGCAACCCAGGCAAGACTCAGCGCAATCAGCGGCACAGAACTTTCAGTGCGGAACTGGAAAGAGATGAACGCTCTGCTCCTCAACCAGATGGAAGCTGACAACCGCAGCGGTGCCATCATGATAGGCATACTTTACCTTGTCATTGCCTTCGGGGTCTTCGGAACAGTGCTCATGATGATGGCCGAGAGAAGGAGGGAGTTCGGGATGCTCGTATCAATCGGGATGCGCAAGGGCAGGCTCGCAGCCATGGTGGGTCTGGAGATGCTCCTGATGGGGGTTATCGGCATTATTGCCGGCGTAATAGCCTCATTGCCCCTGGTCTTTCTGGGCCATGTGAGACCGCTGAGGTTCACCGGCGAAATGGCACGCATGTACGAGGACTATGGCTTTGACCCGGTCATGCCAACCCTTCTGCCTGACACCTACTACCTGTGGCAGGTGGTTGTAGTGCTCCTCATCCTGGCTGTTGCCATAGCCTTCAGCGTCAGGAAGATATTCAAACTGAATGTAATCAACGCTCTCAGAGCCTAACCGTAAACAGCATGATCACATCAATAGCCTGGAAAAATGTCTGGAGGAACAGGACAAGAAGCCTGACAGTCATTGCTGCGGTGACCGTGGGCGTTTTTGCCAGTGTCTTTGCGCTTGCCGCTATAAACAGTTCCGTCGTTCAGAGGATTGACTCCGCCGTCAACGAGGAGCTATCCCATATCCAGGTAAACACAAAGGACTTCCGCAGCAGCAACGACATTCTCAGTCTTATTCCAGAGCCTGAAAAGGTTGCCGGAATACTTCGGAATACACCCGGGGTGACCGATGTCACCGGCAGGATAATTGTCAGGGGGATGGCTTCCACTCCCGCCGGCAGCGCAGGGATGGAAATTACCGGCATTGACACTGCAAGGGAGAAGGAGATGTTCACTCTTTACCGGAAACTTATCCCCGGAACCGGAAGTTACTTCGGTGCCGACACCAGGCTGAACAGCGCCTATATAGGCGAAAAGCTCGCCCGCGAACTTTACATCATCAGGTTCATACTTACGCCTGAATCTTTCTCCGGTCTGGAGGCAAAGGGGGTTCCGGCAGCAGTCATTGAAAAGTTGAAACCGCTCGAGAGTGTCCGGTTCACAACTGAAAAGAAGCTGACGGAAGCCTATGGAGGGCTACTTACACCGAAAGAAATAAAGAAGTACGGTCTCTCAATACGTGAGGCAGCCTGGTCATATCGCGAAGGCTCCAGGATCATCCTCTCCTTTCTGGATGTCAACGGCAACCAGACAGGGGCAGCCTTCAGGATAAGCGGCATATTCCGCACTAACAACGATTTATTTGAGGCAACGTCAGTCTTCGTACCCATGGAGGAGCTGCGCAGACTGACGGGTCTTGAGGATGGTGTATATCACCGGTTCATTGCCAGGCTGGAGGAGAATGACATTACCGACCGTGTCACCCCGGTTCTGAAGGAGGCACTTCCCGGTCTTGAGGTGATGAACTGGAAGGAGATACAGGTAGACCTTGCCATGATAGCCGACTATATCAACCAGATTTATGCCATATTTATGGTACTTATCCTTGCCGCCCTTGCATTCGGGATAGTCAACACGATGCTTATGGCAGTCCTTGAGCGCACCCGCGAGCTCGGCATGCTCTCGGCAGTAGGCATGAACCGGAGACGTGTCTTCCTGATGATAATGCTTGAATCAGTATTCCTGTCTGTTGTGGGAGGATTTGCAGGAATGGTGGTCAGCGGCATCGTAATAGGCATAACCGGCCGTACGGGCATCAACCTGGTTAAATATTCCGAGGGTATGGAAGCCCTTGGATACTCGGCGCATCTTTATCCGACAATCGGTACAGACTTCTTCATTATCCTTACGGTGCTCATTGTGCTCACAGGGATACTTTCAGCTGTTTATCCGGCCCGAAAAGCATTGCAGCTTAATCCGGTAGAGGCTTTAAGAGGAGAATAACGAATTAATAATCATAGCAATGAACGTAGTCGAGATCAATGAAGTATACAAAACCTACCATGATACGGAGGTTGAAGTAAAGGCGGTTAACGGCGTCACACTCAGTTTCAGAAAGGGTGATTTTGCAGTCATTGTGGGTCCGTCTGGCTCAGGCAAGACCACTCTTCTGAACCTCATCGGAGGCCTTGATCAACCCACAGCCGGGGAGATCCTGGTTGCCGGCCACCGGCTTTCGGAACTGAAGCCGTCGGAGCTGATTGATTTCAGAATGGAGCACGTCGGGTTTGTTTTCCAGTCGTATAACCTGATACCCGTCCTCACGGCAGCTGAAAACGTCGGGTTCATCATGAGCCTTCAGAAGTGGCCCAAGGAGAAGCGCATGGCGCGAACCGGGGAGCTTCTGGAGGCGGTGGGACTCGCTGACAGGCACAACAGCCGTCCCTCACAGCTCTCCGGCGGCCAGCAGCAGAGGGTGGCCGTGGCGCGCGCCCTCGCCCCGAGGCCTGAGTTCATCCTGGCTGATGAGCCCACCGCCAACCTCGACTCAAAATCGGCCGAGACCCTTCTTGACATAATGGAGAAACTCAACCGCGAGGAGGAGATGACCTTTATCTTCTCAACGCATGACGTGCGCGTTATGAAAAGGGCACGCAGGGTCATCACCCTTGAGGACGGAAAGGTGGTGTCGGATGAGAGGACCAACCACACGGCATGAGACACACCTCGCTGAAGTTCA
>JAKQPD010000294.1 GCA_029564935.1 Bacteroidota bacterium | reverse complement strand
ATAAAACAATAATGGGAACTAATCACGTGGAGTAGTTCCCATTCGTCGTTTGCGACCGAAGCCGCTTACGGCGTCGGATTACTGTTATTCTGACCGGTTGCATTACAGGTCTTTCGATCTGGATTTGCAACCCATGGCCTTCCGGCTTTGCTTTTTAGGGCAGAACCGTCGGGCTGTCCTTTTGTTCCTGCCCTTCGGCAGGACTTTCCGGGACGGTGCGTCATTCAGGCTCCGGAGTCAGTTCCCGGAAGAACCGCAACCGGTTTCAGTTTACTGCCGACCGAAGCCGGTAGTTACGCTGAAGCCCTGTGACCCGGTCGTAGAAAGAACGTTTCCGGTTTTCCGCGACTTACTGAGACACCCGGGACTTTTGGTCCTTTCGCTCAGACCCCGGCTCTCCTGATACGCGGACCCGAAAGTCCGACCGGAACAGATCGTGTTTCAATTAAGCAACCCTTTCTGTTCCCATATCTTTCGAGCAGCCTTTTATCGCTCATCCGATATACCAAATATAGTATATATATATTAAAAAACCAAATACAACCTACCGTTGTTGTAAACCCGATATTAACAACCGATATCAACAATTGTTAATAACTATTTTTTATATCCGTAAACTGCTGTCTCACCAAGCATTTCTTCGATCCTGAGCAGCTGGTTGTATTTGGCCATTCTGTCAGTACGGCTGCATGAACCGGTCTTTATCTGTCCCGAATTGGTTGCAACGGCAACATCGGCTATTGTTGAATCTTCTGTTTCACCCGAACGGTGCGAGGTAACAGTTGTATATCCTGCCCTGTGAGCCATTTCAATAGCCATCAGGGTTTCGGTAAGTGTACCAATCTGGTTCAGCTTTATAAGGATTGAATTTGCACATCCAAGCTGAATTCCTTTTTTCAGATATTCAATATTTGTAACAAATACATCATCACCGACAATCTGGCATTTGCTTCCGATCCTGTCGGTCAGCATCTTCCATCCATCCCAGTCACTCTCAGCCATCCCGTCCTCAATAGAATCGATAGGATACTTGCTTATCAGTTTTTCGAAATAATCTACCTGTTCCTTTGAAGTCCTTTTGGCACCTTTCGGTCCTTCAAACTTTGTATAATCATAAACACCGTCAACATAAAATTCTGAAGCGGCAGAGTCGAGTGCAATTGTGACATCAACACCGGGTTTATATCCGGCAGCGGAGATAGCTTTGATAATAGTATCGAGTGCATCTTCCGTTCCCTCAAGGTTTGGAGCAAACCCGCCCTCATCGCCGACAGCAGTGCTCAATCCGCGCGCTTTCAGAACTTTCTTCAGAGAATGAAAGACTTCAGCGCCCATACGAAGGCCTTCACGGAATAAAGGAGCGCCTACAGGTCTGATCATGAATTCCTGGAAAGCTACAGGTGCATCGGAATGGGATCCACCGTTTATAATATTCATCATAGGTACAGGAAGAACAACTGCATTTGTACCTCCAATATAACGGTAAAGAGGCAGTCCGTGAACCTGGGCGGCTGCTCTGGCAACTGCAAGGGATACCCCGAGAATTGCATTGGCACCCAGATTGCTCTTTGTTTTTGTACCGTCGAGATCTATCATTTTCTTATCAATGGCTGCCTGTTCGGTAACCTCCATACCTGTGACCTCTTCGGCAATAACATTATTTACATTATGAACTGCCTTAAGAACTCCTTTGCCAAGGTAACGGGTTTTGTCGCCATCACGAAGCTCAAGGGCTTCATTCTCACCTGTTGATGCCCCTGAAGGAACTGCTGCACGACCAAAATAACCGCTGGCTGTTGTTACTTCGACTTCAATTGTCGGATTACCACGTGAATCCAGAATTTCGCGCGCATGCACATTTGCTATTTGACTCATAATTGATTTTTTTAATATTTAACAATGATGCAATATACGAAAAAAGGGATAACTGCTTATCCCTTTCAATCTATATTATTTATCTGATTATTTCCCTTCTTCCGGTTCTTCGGCAGCAGGTGTCTCATCTTCATTTTTAAGTGGTTCCACAGGCTTCTCTTCACTTTGAGCTTTCACTTCCTTCACTGGGTTTTCTGCCTTTGCCTCAGTTGTTTTTTCAGCAGCTGTTGCTTCACCTTTCTTTGAAGATCTCCTTCTTCTCGTCGTTTTGGCTTTGCCTGTTTCAGCATGGCTCAGCATGGCCTCGTTGAAATCGACGAGTTCAAGCAGACACATTTCTGCATTATCGCCAATTCTGTTGCCGGTTTTCAGTATACGTGTATATCCTCCCGGTCTGTCCCCGACTTTCGGTGATACTTCGCGGAATAATTCAGATACAGCAGATTTATCCTTAAGGTAACCGAAGGCCACTCTCCTTGAATGTGTTGAGTCTTCCTTTGCCTTGGTTATCAGGGGTTCAACGTATGTTCTCAACGCTTTCGCCTTGGCTGTTGTTGTAGTAATCCTTTTATGAAGGATCAGTGATGCAGCCATATTCGACAGCATAGCTTTCCTGTGTGAACTCGTTCTTCCTAAATGATTTATAGTCCTAGAATGTCGCATGTTTTCTCTTCAAAATTTTCAAGTTAATCTCTTTCCAGCCTGTATTTTGTCACATCCATTCCGAATGAAAGACTCATTGTTTCCAACAGTTCATCAAGTTCAGTAAGCGATTTCTTCCCGAAATTCCTGAACTTAAGAAGGTCATTCTTATTGAATTTTACAAGATCTCCCAGGGTTTCAACCTCAGCTGCTTTCAGACAGTTAAGCGCTCTTACGGACAGATCGAGATCGATCAGCTTGGTCTTGAGCAGCTGTCTCATATGCAGTATCTCTTCATCAAATTCCTCGTTGGCCAGCTTATCTTCGGAATCAAGTGTTATCTTTTCATCGGAGAACAGCATAAAATGATAGATAAGTATTTTTGCTGCTTCTTTCAGAGCATCCTTCGGATGTATCGATCCGTCGGTCTCAATTTCTATAAGAAGCTTCTCATAGTCAGTCTTCTGCTCAACCCGGTAGTTCTCAACCGTATATTTTACATTTCTTATAGGTGTGAAGATCGAATCGATTGCAATCAGTCCGAACTCACTGTCGGCAGGTTCGTTCTCTTCGGCAGGAACATAGCCTCTGCCCTTATTAATATTAAACTCAATCTGCAGCTTGACATCCGGTTCCATCCTGAAGATAACCAGGTCGGGATTAAGTACAGTGAAGCTGCTGAGTGAGTTATTCAGATCTCCGGCTTTAAAGACCTCCTTATTATGGATCTTTATGGTAATCTTTTCGTGGTCAACGTCTTCCACCGTCCTTTTAAACCGTACCTGTTTCAGGTTGAGGATGATCTCAGTCACATCCTCCATAACTCCGGTTATAGTGGAGAATTCATGATCGATCCCTTCGATCTTGACTGTTGTAATGGCATAGCCTTCCAGTGAAGAAAGAAGTATCCTTCTCAATGCATTGCCTACAGTGATACCATAGCCAGGCTCAAGAGGACGGAACTCGAATTTGCCGAGTTTGTCATCCGATTCAAGCATTAATACTTTATCGGGCTTCTGGAATGATAATATGGCCATAAAATTTATCTTATATTATTACTTTGAGTACAATTCAACAATCAGTTGTTCCTTGACATCTTCAGGAATATCGGAACGTTGAGGTAAGTTCATGAACTTTCCTGCCATTTGTGTTTCATCCCATTCAAGCCATGAAAGTTTTGAGCCTTTTCTTGAAGTAAGTGCATCAGAAATCACTTCGAGAGATTTGGATTTCTCACGGACACCGATAATATCGCCGGGTTTCAGCTGGAAGGATGGTATATTCGCTATTTTACCATTTACAGTTATATGACGGTGAGAAACGAGCTGGCGTGCAGCTGCCCGTGATGGAGCTATACCCAGACGGTATACAGTATTGTCGAGGCGGGCTTCAAGGAACTGAAGCAGTACTTCACCAGTTACACCCTTGCTTCTTGAGGCTTTTTCAAATGTATTCCTGAACTGACGTTCCAGAACACCATATGTATATTTCACCTTTTGCTTTTCCCGAAGCTGGATCCCATATTCCGAGGTCTTTTTTCTTTTTTTGTTTATACCATGCTGACCGGGAGGAAAATTCTTTCTGTCGAGGTGTTTATCGGGACCGAAAATCGGGTCGCCGAATTTTCTTGCTATCCTTGATCTTGGGCCTGTATATCTTGCCATTGTTAATTAAATATTTTCAGATAAGTTACTAATTTATAATTATACTCTTCTTCTTCCGGGAGCACGGCAGCCATTGTGAGGCATAGGGGTAACATCAACAATCTCGGTAACTTCTATACCTGCATTGGCTATTGCCCTGATAGCGGATTCACGGCCTGAACCCGGACCTTTCACATATACCTTAACTTTTCTGAGACCGAGGTCATAAGCCACTTTACTGCATTCTTCCGATGCCATCTGCGCTGCATAAGGAGTGTTTTTCTTCGAACCCTTGAAGCCCATCTTACCTGCTGAAGCCCATGAAATAACCTGACCTGAATTATTTGTCAGCGTAACAATAATATTATTGAATGAAGAATGAACATGTGCCTGCCCTGATGGCTCAACTTTAACGATTCTCTTCTTTAATACTCCTGTCTTCTTTGCCATATTATGTATTATTTAGTAGCTTTCTTCTTGTTTGCAACAGTTTTCTTTCTGCCTTTACGCGTCCTGGCATTGTTCTTTGTACTCTGTCCCCTTACAGGAAGACCAATCCTGTGGCGGACACCACGGTAACAACCTATGTCCATGAGACGCTTGATATTCAATTGTGTCTCAGAACGAAGCTCACCTTCGAGCTTATAATTCTCATTCAGGATCCGGCGAATGGTATTTACCTGGTCATCAGTCCATTCCTCGACCTTTGCATCCCTGTCAACTCCTGCTTCATCGAGTACTTTCCGGGCTGTACTACGACCAACTCCGTATATATAAGTCAGTCCTACTTCGCCTCTTTTGTTCCTTGGTAAATCAACTCCGACAATACGTGCCATATAATTTTCTTAAATAGTTTGCAAAATTAATCAAATTATCCCTGTCTCTGCTTAAACTTGGGATTTTTCTTATTAATAACATATATGCGCCCTTTTCTTCTGACTATCTTGCATGTAGCGCTTCGTTTCCTGATAGATGTTCTAACTTTCATTATAGTAATGTTACTTATTTATATCTGAATGTAATTCTTCCTTTGGTAAGATCGTAAGGTGACATTTCAACCTTCACTTTGTCGCCGGGGAGGATCTTTATATAATGCATCCTCATTTTCCCGGAGATATGGGCCGTAATTACATGACCGTTCTCCAGTTCGACCCTGAACATTGCATTGGATAAGGCTTCAATGATCGTACCGTCCTGTTCAATAGATGGTTGTTTAGCCATATTACAATTTATTTAAAACTTCTTCAATAAATTTGAATGTTGTCAATATGTCAGGTTTCCCTCTGTCGACTGCAACGGCATATTCAAAATGTGCCGAGGGTTTTCCGTCTGCAGTCTTTATTGTCCATCCGTCTCTCATCTGGATGGTTTCTTTTCTGCCCATATTAATCATCGGTTCAATACAGATGACCAAACCTTTACCCATCTTAGGACCTGTTCCTTTCCGTCCGTAATTCGGGACTTCCGGCGCTTCATGCAGCCTCTTTCCCAAACCATGTCCGACCAGTTCCCTTACAACTGTATAACCACCGCTTTCTGCCGTGATCTGCACTGCTGATGAAATGTCTCCCACCCGGTTCCCTGCAACAGCTGCTTTTACTCCATCCTCGAGTGATGCCCGCGTATATTCAAGCAGCCTTTTAACATCCCCGCTTATCTGTCCGACCGGAAAGGTATATGCGCTGTCTCCATACCAGCCATTCAATATAACCCCGCAATCGATCGAGATAATATCCCCTTCCTTCAGGACGTAATCTGAGGGTATGCCGTGAACCACCTCTTCGTTGACAGAAGTACAGAGACAATTTGGAAAGCCTCCGTATCCTTTGAATGCCGGCACCGCATTATGATCGCGGATAAACGTTTCGGCCAATTTGTCAAGATAAAGGGTGGTAACTCCGGGCCGTATGTGACAGGCAACTTCAGCAAGTGTCCTCGACACAAGTAAATTGCTCTCTCTTAACAACCCTACTTCTTCATCAGTCTTACAATATAACATCAAAGAACGTAATACAAATTATATTGATGTAACTGCTCCTGAACGGCCTTTAACACGGCCTGATTTCATAAGCCCATCATAATGTCGCATAAGTAAATGACTCTCAATTTGCTGGAGAGTATCCAGAATAACACCCACCAGGATCAGAAGAGATGTTCCTCCATAAAACTGTGCAAACTCGGGTGTTATGCCGGCCTTCACTGCAAGTGCAGGAAGAACAGCAATAATTGCTAGGAATATTGATCCCGGCAATGTGATCCTCGACATAATCATATCAAAGAACTCAACAGTTTTCCTCCCTGGTTTGATACCCGGAATGAAACCTCCGTTCTTCTTCATGTCCTCAGCCATCTGAACCGGATTAATTGTGATGGCTGTATAGAAGTATGTGAAAGCAATAATAAGGATTGCCGTAACGAAGTTGTACCAGAATCCATACATATTTGAAAATGCCACAACAAATCCTGATGTGGGATTTGAAGAATAACCTGCGATTATTATCGGGAGCATCATTATAGCCTGGGCAAAAATTATCGGCATAACTCCTGCTGCATTCACCTTAAGAGGGATGTACTGGCGTACTCCGCCATATTGTTTGTTTCCGACTATTCGTCTGGCATACTGAACAGGTACACGCCTTGTTCCCTGTACCAGAAGTATTGTTGCAAGGATTACCACGAACAGGACAACTATCTCAACTATCAGTGCCACTGCACCTCCCGCGCCATTCAGTCTGGCACCGGATTCAAATATGAAGCTTGCAGGCATCCTGGCAACGATACCAATCATGATTATAAGCGAAATACCGTTACCAATCCCCTTATCCGTGATCCTTTCTCCAAGCCACATAACGAACATTGTACCTGAAGTAAGAATTACAACTGATGAAATCTGGAAGAATACACCCGATATAATAAATGCTGAAGCGGGAAGCTGGGCATGCAGGTTAACGAGATATGTGGGAGCCTGAAGTATAAGAATAAAAACAGTCAGGATCCTTGTATACTGATTCATTTTGCGTCTGCCGCTTTCGCCTTCTTTCTGAAGCTTCTGAAAATAAGGGAAAACTATTCCGAGGAGCTGAACAACTATAGAAGCCGATATATATGGCATAATTCCCAGTGCAAATACGGACGCCTGAGAAAAGGCTCCTCCCGAGAACATATCAAGCAGTCCCATTATCCCGGATGATGTCTGGTTCCTCAATCCTTCAAGCTGCGAAGGATCGATGCCGGGAAGAGTGACATATTTCCCGAACCGGTACAAAAGGATAATCAGGAAGGTATAAACAAGTCTTGCCTTCAGGTCTTCAATCTTGAATATGTTCTTTATGGTCTGAATCAGTCTCATGAAATTACAATTTTACAGCGGTTCCGTTATTGGCTTCAATTGCTACTATAGCTGATTTACTGAATGCATTGGCATGAACTTCGAGCTTTTTGCCGAGGGTTCCTTTACCAAGGATCTTGACAAGGTCATTTCTGGAAATCAGTCCGGCAGCAATAAGAACATCTCTGTCGATCTTTTCAATGTTCCTGCTTTCAGCAAGGCTTTGCAGAACGCCGACATTAATACCTTTATATTCCTTACGGTTTGTATTTGTAAAGCCAAATTTCGGAACACGTCTCTGAAGAGGCATCTGTCCGCCTTCAAAACCGATCTTTTTTGCATAGCCCGATCTTTGTTTGGCACCTTTATGTCCCCTGGTAGATGTACCACCTCTGCCTGATCCCTGACCGCGGCCACGACGTCTGCCCTTTTTTACCGAACCTTTAGCTGGTTTTAAACTACTCAAATCCATCACTTTATATCTTAATATTGAACTTTAAATACTTTCCACCTTAACAAGGTGTCTGATTTTTTCGACCATTCCGAGTATCTGGGCTGTTGCCTCATGTTCTACACTATGGTTCAGCTTGTGAATCCCGAGAGCCTCGAGTGTTCTCTTCTGTCTTTCGGGTTTACCGTTTTTGCTTTTGATCTGTGTAATACGGATTCTTGCCATTTCAATATACTTTATTTCAGCCGTTAAATACTTTTTCCATTGATACACCTCTGTGTTCAGCTACAGAGAATGCATCGCGTACTTCCAGGAGGGCGGCGAAAGTAGCTTTCACAAGGTTGTGGGGGTTGGATGAGCCCTTTGATTTTGCGAGAACGTTTTTCACGCCAACACTTTCGAGGACAGCGCGCATTGCACCTCCGGCCTTGATCCCGGTACCTTCCGAAGCCGGTTTGATGAATACCCTGGCTCCTCCGAACTTGGCAACCTGTTCATGAGGTATAGTGCCATTTATTACAGGTACCTTAATAAGGTTCTTCTTTGCATCTTCAATACCTTTTGCAATTGCCGTTGTTACTTCACTGGCTTTGCCGAGACCATGTCCCACTATACCGGCTTCATTACCAACGACTACAATAGCTGAAAAGCTGAATGTACGACCCCCTTTTGTTACCTTGGTAACCCTCTGGATACTTACCAGCCTGTCTTTCAGTTCAAGATCGCTGGTCTTTACTTTTCTTATACCGTCTGCCATAATTAATTAGAATTTTAATCCGCCTTCACGGGCTGCATCAGCAAGAGATTTAACCCTGCCATGATATTTATAACCGCTTCTGTCGAACACTACATTTTCAATGCCTTTATCTTTACACTTTGCTGCCAGCAACTTTCCGACAAGCCTGGCCTGTTCGGTCTTTTTTACACCGGTAACAGCTGCAATTTCTTTTTCCCTTGATGATGCAGACAGGATTGTAGACCGGCTCAGGTCGTCAACAACCTGGACATAAATCTGTTTGTTGCTGCGATAAACAGCAACCCTGGGCATTTCTGCAGTACCGCTTATCTTTTTCCGGATCCTCATTCTGATCCTTGATCTTCTTTCCAACTTGCTTAAAGCCATCTTTTTAAACTTTTTCCTGATTAATAAACATCCTAAACACTTGCAGATTTACCGGCTTTTCTTCTAAGCTGTTCACCCACGAACTTGATGCCTTTCCCTTTATAAGGTTCCGGCGGTCGCAGTGATCTGATCTTTGCAGCAACGTGCCCGATAAGCTGCTTGTCAATACATGTAAGAGTAATTATCGGATTACTTCTTCTCTCTGTCTTGGTCTCCACCTTCACTTCATTTGGTATCTGGAATACAATATCATGTGAATAGCCGAGACTCATTTCAAGGTTCTGCCCTTTGGCTTCAGCACGATAACCCACACCCACAAGTTCGAGCTCTTTTTTGAACCCCTGGGATACTCCGGTCACCATATTTGCTATCAGCGCCCTGTAAAGGCCATGGAGCGATTTATGATTCTTCGATTCCGAAGGTCTTTTAATAATTATCTGGTTATCCTCCACTTCAACTTTAATCTCCCTGTTTATATTCTGCTTCAGTTCCCCGAGAGGTCCTTTGACAGTAAGTACATTATCGTCGCTTATGCTTACGGTGACTCCTTTCGGCAGGCTAACAGGTAATTTCCCTATCCTTGACATTAGCTTTCCTCCTTATTAATATACATAACATAAAACCTCACCACCTATATTCTCTTTCTTTGCCTCTTTATCGGTCATAAGACCCCTTGAGGTTGATATAATGGCAATACCAAGTCCGTTCAGGACCCTCGGAAGTTCTTCAGCTCCGGCATAATGCCTGAGTCCGGGACGGCTTATTCGCTGTAATTCCCTGATGGCAGGCTGTTTGCTTTTGGAATTATATTTAAGCGCAATCTTCAATGTGCCCTGTTTATGCCCGCCTTCAACAACTTTATAGCCCAGAATATATCCTTTTTCATAAAGTATCCTGGCAATCTCTTTCTTCAGATTGGATGCCGGTGCCTCAACAACCTTGTGACCAGCCTGAATGGCATTCCTAATTCTGGTCAGTAAATCTGCAATCGGATCAGTCATCTTATATTAATTTGTATAGTTATTATTCTTTAATCAATTACCAGCTTGCTTTTTTCACGCCCGGGATAAGGCCGGTTGATGCCATTTCCCTGAAAGTGATCCTGCTGATTCCAAACTGTCTCATATATCCGCGTGTTCTGCCGGTAAGTTTGCACCGGTTGCGCTGCCGGTTGGGATTTGAATTTCTCGGAAGGCGGCTTAATCCTACATAATCACCTTCTGCCTTGAGTCTCTTCCTTTTTTCAGCATATTTCTGAGCCAGTCTTGCACGCTTTACTTCACGGGCAATCATTGATTCCTTTGCCATATAATCAGTTTTTAGAAGTTTTAAACGGTAATCCAAAATTCCTCAGAAGGGAAAATGCTTCTTCATCACTCCTTGCCGAGGTTACGAATGTTATCTGCAGACCCATTATCTTACTTACCTTATCAAGGTCGATCTCAGGAAAGATTATCTGTTCGGTAATCCCCAGAGTATAATTCCCCCGCCCGTCAAGTTTTGCATTTATACCTTTAAAGTCACGTATACGGGGAAGTGCTACTGATATAAGTCTTTCGAGAAATTCATACATTCTCTCCTTCCTCAGTGTGACCATAATACCGATAGGCATATTCCTCCTGAGCTTGAAATTGGAGATATCCTTTGAAGAATATGTCAGAACAGCTTTCTGACCTGCTATATCTGATAATTCCTTAACACCTGATTCAAGAAGTTTCTTATCAGCAATAGCCTGTCCGACACCCTGATTAATTACAATCTTCCTGAGTTTTGGTACCTGCATAACTGTTTTATAGCCGAATTCCCTGGTAAGTGCAGGGATAATTTCGTCGTTATATTTCTTTTTTAATGAAGGTTCGTACATTACCTGATCTCCTCTCCTGATTTTTTTGAATAACGGACTAATTTACTTTTCTGATTCAGTCTTCTTCCGATACGAGTTGGTTTTCCTGAAGCCGGGTCTATAAGCATCAGGTTTGAGACATGTATCGGAGCTTCCTTTTTAATAATACCGCCCTGAGGTGCTTTTGAATGAGGTTTTGTATGTTTTGATATCAAATTCAAACCTTCAACAATAGCTCTGTCTTTATCTCTGTTGACCTCAAGGACACGGCCTTTCTGACCTTTTGATTCGCCGGTTATCACCATAACCGTATCACCCTTTTTTATATGTAATTTTTTTTGCATTGCTGTTTATTTACAGGTATTACAATACTTCAGGCGCAAGTGAAACAATTTTCATGAACTTATCGCGCAGTTCCCTGGCAACAGGGCCGAAAATACGTGTTCCTCTCACTTCGTCGAGATTTGTAAGAAGCACGACCGCATTATCGTCAAACCTTATATATGAACCATCCGGACGGCGTATTTCTTTCTTTGTTCTGACAACAACAGCCCTGCTTACGGTTCCTTTTTTTGCTTCACCTGAAGGGAGTGCTGATTTAACGCTTACGACTATCTTGTCGCCAACAGTAGCATATCTCTTTTTACTGCCGCCCAGCACCTTTATGCATAATACTTCCTTGGCTCCCGAATTATCGGCTACTGTTAGTCTGGATTCCTGCTGTATCATGATTATTTCGCTCTTTCAATGATTTCTACTAACCTCCAGGTCTTATTTTTACTCAGAGGCCTGGTCTCCGAAATACGTACCGTATCACCTATCTTGCATGAATTCTCCTCATCATGCGCCATCAGTTTTGTAGTTCTGTTGATAAACTTCCCATAGACCGGGTGTTTAACCTTTCTCTTTACGGCAACGACAATGGATTTTTCCATTTTATTGCTTACAACAATCCCGATGCGTTCTTTTCTAAGATTTCTTTCCATTGCTGTATACGGCTATTTTGTTTTCTCTTTTAATTCCCTTGCACGAAGTTCGGTCATCAGACGTGCTATGGTAAGCTTTGTCTGTTTGATCTTCTGAGGATTATCGAGCGGTGTGATTGCATGATTAAGCCTTATTCGGACAAGCATTGTTTTTTCCGTATCTATACGCTCAATAAGATCCGGAGTGCTCAGTTCCCTTATTTCCGATGTTTTCATCTCTATTGCTCTAAAAATTACTCTGTATAATCACGTCTTACAATGAATTTGGTCGGAATGGGAAGCTTTTGAGCTCCCAGACGGAGAGCTTCCCTTGCCACCTCGAATGAGACACCCTCGGCTTCAATAAGTATTCTGCCGGGCGTTACCGGAACAACATATCCTTCCGGTGCACCTTTTCCCTTACCCATTCGGACCTCAGCCGGTTTCTTGGTTATGGGCTTATCGGGGAAAACCCTTATCCAGAGCTGTCCTTCACGTTTCATGTGACGGGTAACAGCCTGACGGGCTGCTTCCAATTGCCTTCCTGTTATCCAGGCCTGCTCCAGAGCCTTAATGCCGAAGGATCCGAATGCAAGCTGATTTCCTCTCTGTGCATTCCCCTTCATCCTCCCCTTTTGCGCTCTCCTGTATTTTGCCCTTTTTGGTTGTAACATGGATAATATATCTTAAAAATTATTCAACGTAATTCCTTATTTTTTTACCTTTCTCTTAAGGTTCTTGCCTTTTGCATTTCTTGCCCCGATATTCGGACTTAGATCTCTCCTGCCATAAACCTCACCGTTACATATCCATACCTTGATACCGATAAGCCCTACCTTTGTATGAGCTTCTGCCAGTGCATAATCAATATCGGCACGGAAGGTATGAAGAGGGATACGCCCCTCCTTGTATGTTTCGGTCCTTGCCATTTCGGCACCGCCAAGGCGGCCGGAGATAACAACCTTAATGCCTTCGGCTCCCATCCTCATTGTGGAAGCAATAGCCATCTTTATCGCACGCCTGTAAGATATCTTACCTTCCAGCTGCCTGGCTATATTATTGCCTACAATACTTGCATCGAGTTCGGGACGTTTGACCTCAAAAATATTGATCTGTACCTCCTTCTTGGTAATCTTCTTAAGCTCCTCCTTAAGCTTATCAACTTCCTGACCACCTTTACCGATAATAATACCCGGACGAGCAGTATTGACAGTTACAGTGATAAGCTTCAGTGTTCTTTCTATAACTATCTTCGAGATACTTGCCTTGGCAAGCCTGGCATTCAGGTAGTCCCTGATCTTTGTGTCTTCCACCAGTTTGCCGGAAAAATCCTTTCCACCGTACCAGTTGGAATCCCAACCTTTGATTATACCTAATCGGTTACCAATCGGATTAACTTTTTGTCCCATATTTTATTCTGCTGTATTTTCAATTTCCTTATTCATACTATCAAGAACCAGAGTTACATGATTCGATCTTTTCCGTAATCTGTAAGCTCTTCCCTGGGGTGCCGTCTGTAATCTTTTCATTGTACGACCACCGTCGACATGAACAGTTTTTACATAAAGGTTACTCTCTTCGATCCTTACACCTTCATTTTTTTGCTGCCAGTTGGCAATTGCGCTCAGAAGAAGCTTTTCAACTTTGCGTGATGCCTCCTGTGAACTGTACTTAAGTATATCAAGTGCCTTATTCACTTCCTTGCCGCTGATAAGCTGGGTTACCAGCCTCATCTTCCTTGGAGATGTCGGGCAGTTTTTCAGAACAGCCTGGTATGTCGATCTGGCTTCCTCTTTCCTCTTTTCAGCCGAATTTCTTTTTCTTGCACCCATTTTTAAAATTTTTCTTCGTTTACAAAAACAGATTATTTATTCCCCGAGTGACCCCTGAAGGTACGTGTTGGAGCAAATTCGCCCAGCTTATGGCCTACCATGTTCTCAGTAATATATACAGGGATAAACTTGTTCCCGTTATGAACTGCTATAGTATGTCCGACAAAGTCAGGTGATATTACCGATCTTCTCGACCAGGTCTTAATCACTGATTTTTTTCCGCCCTCGTTCATTTCAAGAACTCTCTTTTCAAGTTTAAAATCAATGAATGGGCCTTTTTTAATCGATCTGCTCATAATATATCAGTTATTTTTTCCTTCTTTCCAAAATATGTTTCGTAGAGTACTTTTTCCTGTTGCGGGTTTTATAACCTTTTGCAGGCAGGCCTTTTCTTGACCTTGGATGACCTCCGGAAGCTCTTCCTTCACCTCCGCCCATTGGGTGGTCAACAGGATTCATAACAACACCTCTTACCCTGGGACGTCTTCCCTGCCAGCGGGAACGGCCTGCCTTACCCGATTTCTCAAGGTTATGGTCGGGATTGGAAACAGTACCGATTGTGGCGCGGCATGCTGTAAGAACCATCCTTGTCTCACCCGAAGGAAGCTTTATTATAGCATATTTTCCCTCACGGGCTGAAACCTGGGCATATGTCCCGGCACTTCTTGCCAGAGCAGCACCCTTTCCGGGTTTGAGCTCAATATTATGTACAATTGTACCGAGAGGGATGTCACTCAGGAACATCGTATTTCCAACCTCGGGTGTAGCATCCTTTCCCGAAACGATCTTATGACCAACCTGAAGTCCGGCCGGAGCAACAATATATCTCTTATCTCCGTCTTCATAAACAACAAGGGCAATCCTGGCCGACCTGTTGGGATCGTACTCAATTGACCTGACGGTAGCATTTATACCATCCTTATCCCTGAGGAAATCGATAACCCTGTACATCCTCTTATGACCTCCTCCGATGTATCTCATTGTCCTTCTGCCGCTAACGTTCCTTCCTCCCGATTTTTTTACAGGGTGGAGAAGGGATTTCTCCGGCTTTGTGCCTGTGATCGTGTCAAAAGCACTTATGATCTTGTTTCTCTGACCTGGTGTTGCAGGTTTGATCTTTCTGACTGCCATGATACTTTTTAAATATTGCTGTAGAAATCTATTTTGCTGCCTTCAGCAAGGGTAATGACTGCTTTCTTTGTTGCAGCAGTCTTCCCTACCAGAAGACCTGATTTTGTATTCCTCGTTTTTACCTTCCCGCCGTACCTCATTGTATTAACATCCGAAACCGTCACACCGTACAGCTCCTCAACGGCTTTTTTAATCTGTAACTTGTTGGCATTCTTTGCAACAATAAAACCATAGCGATTGAATTTATCGCCCAGGCCTGTCATCTTTTCCGTTACTATCGGTTTAAGTAGAATATTCATTACTCAAAGTTTACTGGTTTAAAATGTTGCCTGCAAAACGTCAACTGCACTTTCCACAAGCACCAGAGTTGAAGCTCTCATTATTCCGTAAGTATTTAATTCCTTGGCTGTTACAACTTCAACCCCTTGTACATTTCGGGATGACAAATATATATTTTTATTTTGTTCCGGTAAAACTATCAGTGATTTTTTGTTACTGATATTTAGGTTGTCACCCATTTTGATGAATTCCTTTGTTTTCGGGGCTTCAAAAGAAAAGTCTTCGAGAACTATAATATTGTTTGAAGAAGCCTTATATGAAAGGGCTGATTTTCTTGCAAGTTCCTTAACTTTTTTATTAAGCTTGAAGCCGTAGTATCTCGGTTTCGGGCCGAAAATACGTCCTCCACCCCTGAACAGAGGGTTCTTGATGCTGCCGGCACGGGCACCACCGGTACCTTTCTGCCTTTTTATCTTTCTGGTGCTGCCTGCGATCTCTCCACGCTCTTTGGCTTTATGGGTTCCCTGGCGCTGATTTGCAAGGAACTGCTTTGTATCCAGATAAATAGCATGGTCATTTGGCTCTATGCCGAAAACAGTGTCGTTAAGTGTGACTTTTCTTCCTGTTTCCTTACCCTGAATATTAAGAACAGCTATTTCCATTATTTTAAAATTATTACGTAACCACCTTTAGGACCGGGAACCGCTCCTTTAACTATCAATATATTTTGTTCAGGCATAAGTTTCATGATCCGCATACTTATAGCCATAGTCTTCCTGTTGCCGGTTTGTCCTGCCATCCTCATTCCCGGCAATACTCTTGAAGGGAAGGATGATGCGCCGAGAGAACCCGGAGCCCTGCCCCTGTTATGCTGACCATGGGTAACACCGCCTACTCCGCCGAATCCATGTCGTTTAACGACACCCTGGAATCCTTTCCCTTTCGACCATCCCCTGATATCAACCCAGTTATCGGTCCTGAAAATCTCTGCTGTAAGAATTTCACCTTCCTTTACCTGGCCCTCAGCATAACCTGTAAATTCCACCACTTTTCTTTTTGGAGTGGTATTTACTTTTTTGAAATGTCCGATTTCGGCTTTTGTTGAGTGTTTCTCCTTTTTATCATCAAATCCAAGCTGTACGGCGGAATAGCCATCCCTTTCAACTGTTTTCAGCTGTGTAACAACACACGGACCTGCCTGCAGCACAGTACACGGGACATTCTTTCCTTCCTCATCGAAGAGGGAGGTCATCCCTATCTTTTTTCCAATTAATCCCTGCATCACATTTAATCTTTAATGATTTCAAACTTTAATTTCAACTTCAACACCACTCGGCAGCTCAAGCTTCATAAGCGCGTCGATTGTTTTTGGCGTAGAGCTGTAAATATCCAGCAGTCTTTTGTATGAAGACAGCTGGAATTGTTCTCTAGCCTTTTTGTTGACAAACGGTGACCGCAGAACCGTATAGATCTTTTTGTGGGTGGGAAGAGGAATAGGTCCACTTACCACAGCGCCTGTGGATTTCACGGTTTTTACGATCTTCTCGGCTGATTTATCGACCAGGTTGTGATCGTAAGATTTCAGTTTGATTCGAATTTTCTGACTCATCTTTAAAGAATTTTTCCTTTTGTAATTTCGACAATTCTGTTAGCTATTTCTGCAGGCACCTCTTCATAGTGGGAGAACTCCATTGTTGATGTAGCTCTTCCGGAGGTAATGGTACGGAGTACAGTAACATAGCCGAACTTTTCTGCCAGAGGTACTTTAGCCCTTACCACCCTTGAACCTGCTTTCGATTCCATTCCTTCCACTCTGCCCCTTCGTCTGTTAAAATCGCTTATTACATCACCGACATATTCTTCGGGAGTAACCACTTCCGTCGACATTATCGGTTCCAGTATAACAGGATTGCATTTTCCTGCAAATCTTCTGAATGCCTGTTTTGCTGCGATCTCAAATGACAGAGCATCGGAGTCAACCGGATGGAATGAACCGTCCTTGAGTATTACTTTGAGACTTTCCATCGGGAATCCGGCGAGAGGACCGTTTGACATTGCTTCACGGAATCCTTTCTCAACCGACGGGATATACTCTTTCGGGATATTCCCTCCCCGGATCTCATTTGTAAACTGAAGGCCTCTGATACCATCGTCTGCAGGCATGAGCTCAACTGTAATATCTGCAAATTTACCTCTGCCTCCGGTCTGCTTTTTGAATACTTCCCGGAATTCTGCAGAAGTGGTAATGGCCTCTTTATATGCCACCTGTGGTGGTCCCTGATTACATTCAACATTAAATTCCCTCCTGAGCCTGTCGATAAGAATTTCAAGGTGCAGTTCGCCCATTCCGTTTATAATGGTCTGGCCGCTGTCCGGATCAATTCTTACCTGGAAGGTCGGATCTTCTTCAGCCAGCTTTGACAAAGCCAGTGATAGCTTGTCAACATCTGCCTGGGTCTTTGGTTCAATGGCTATCCCTAATACCGGCTCGGGAAAATCCATCGACTCAAGAAGTATGGGTTTGTGTATCGCACAGATCGTATCACCGGTTTTAAGATCCTTGAAACCGACACCTGCACATATATCACCGGCTGAAACGCTTTCCACAGAAGTCTGCTTGTTGGCATGCATCCTGAAAAGGCGGTTTATCCTTTCCCTTTTGCCTGTACGTACATTTAATATTGTATCACCTGCCTTTAGTATTCCGGAATATATCCTGAGGAATACCAGCCGGCCCACGAAAGGATCTGTGGCAATTTTAAATGCAAGTGCTGAAAAAGGTTCTTTATCATCCGGTGCCCGTTTTATTTCAGTGTTATCCCTCGGATCAACACCTGATACAGAACCTATCTCGACCGGTGAAGGAAGGAAAGCTGTGATGGCATCAAGGAGACTCTGAATTCCTTTATTCTTGAATGCTGCACCGCAAAGTACGGGAACTGCAGTTCCTGCGATTGTTGCTTTCCGCAGAGCAGTAAGTATCTCATCCGGTGTTATGGATTCATGATCCTCAACATAACGGTCAAGCAAGGTCTCATCAACTTCGGCGAGAGCTTCTATGAGTTTCCCTCTCCATTCTTCAGCCTCCTCAACATAATCTTCCGGAATGTCTTCAATCTGGAATAATGTACCCAGTGATTCATCGTCATTATATATCCGGGCTTTCATGTTTACCAGGTCGACGATACCGCCGAAGTTCTCTTCTGCGCCTATGGGGATCTGAACCGGTACAGGGTGAGCATTGAGTTTGCCCCTGATCTGATAAACGACTCCGAAAAAGTCGGCACCTGCACGGTCCATTTTATTCACGAAAGCAAGCCTTGGAACGCCATATTTATCTGCCTGACGCCACACTGTTTCCGACTGTGGCTCAACACCGCCTACTGCACAGAATACAGCCACAGCACCATCGAGTACCCTCAGAGATCTTTCTACCTCAACTGTAAAATCAACATGACCAGGAGTGTCGATAATGTTGATCTTATAGTTCTCATTATTATATTTCCAGTACGTTGTTGTGGCGGCAGAAGTGATGGTTATTCCTCTCTCCTGTTCCTGGACCATCCAGTCCATCTGGGCATTGCCGTCATGAACCTCACCTAGCCTGTGGGTACGACCGGTATAATACAGTATACGCTCTGTAGTAGTGGTCTTTCCGGCATCAATGTGGGCCATGATCCCGATGTTCCTGGTATATTTAAGATCCTTGTCCATTAATCTGTCGCCCCGTAATACTTTTAAAAACGGAAATGGGCGAATGCCTTATTGGCTTCAGCCATTCTGTGTGTATCTTCTTTTTTCTTATATGCCCCGCCCTCAAGCTTGTATGCTGCCATAAGTTCAGCTGCAAGACGCTCTGCCATCGAATGGCCTGTTCTCTTACGTGCAAATGAGATCATATTCTTCATGCTGATGCTTACCTTACGGTCAGCACGTATTTCCATGGGAACCTGAAATGTTGCACCACCTACGCGACGAGCTTTGACTTCAACCTGAGGGGTAACATTCTCGAGAGCCTGTTTAAAGATCTCAAGTGGAGACTTACCTTCCTCCCTGAACTTATCACCAACGATTTCGAGTGAGTCGTAGAAAATCTTGTAAGCCAGGTTTTTCTTGCCACTAAACATAAGATTGTTCACAAACCTTGTTACATACGGATCGTTAAATTTGGGATCCGGTAACAGAATCCTCTTCTTTGGTTTAACTTTTCTCATAATCTTATTCCTTTTATGTTACTTCTTTGGCCTTTTGGCTCCATATTTTGATCGTCTCTGAGTACGGCCATCAACACCTGAAGTGTCAAGTGCACCACGTATAAGGTGATACCTGACACCGGGAAGATCTTTTACCCTGCCGCCCCTTATAAGCACGATAGAGTGCTCCTGGAGGTTATGACCTTCACCCGGAATGTAAGAGTTTACCTCTTTCTGGTTCGTAAGCCGGACCCTGGCCACCTTCCTCATAGCTGAATTTGGCTTCTTGGGAGTTGTTGTGTAAACACGCACACAAACACCCCTCCTCTGAGGACATGAATCCAGGGCAGGTGCTTTACTCTTATCTACCAGCTTCTCCCTGCCTTTTCTTACTAACTGCTGAATTGTCGGCATATTTCCAGTTGTTTTACAATTAAATTTTACTTAAAAAATTGGTTCGCAAAGGTATTTAATTTATTTATTTATCAATAACCAGGTTCAATATTTTTTTTAAACCACAAAATATTTCATGACATAACTACCATTAAATGGCCCCATGAGGTCACTTAAACTACTGCATGATGATTATCTGTACTAACTTAATGTAAGTTATTAACAGGTAACTTCCCGATCTTTCCTGAAGAAAAACGCTTTTATAAACTTACCCCTGAAAGAAAAACCGGTACTCCTGCATTTCAAAAAACTGGTGCAAAGGAAATAAAAATTTTGTAATTATATCCTCTTTCTTAATCCGTTTTTAAAAAATTATTAATTTTGTCCGCTCCAAAACGGGTTCCGGAAACAACCTTTGTTCTCTTTGTGATAACCTTCGTGTTCTTTGTGGTTAAGGTGAATTTTTGTTTAACCGCAAAGGACGCAAAGATTACGCAAAGGTCACAAAGGGTAATAAAATAATCCTTGATAACTTTCAGAAACCTGTTACGGATTAAAGAGAAGAAACAAATAAATCCATAAGCCAATTAACAACTTATAATTATGAAGACATACCAGACTGACCAGATAAAAAACATCGTGCTCCTGGGTAACTCAGGATCAGGTAAAACTACTCTGGGAGAAGCGATGCTTTTTAACGGCGGCGTCATAGAAAGAAGAGGCACCATTGAGGGTAAAAACACTGTTTCCGATTATCGTCCGATAGAACAGGAAAACGGCAACTCTATTTTTTCAACAGTACTTTATACGGAATTCCTCAACAAGAAAATAAATATTCTTGACACGCCCGGTCTGGATGATTTCAGCGGAGGAGTAATTTCTTCACTCTATGCTTCGGATATGGGGCTCATGCTCATAAATGTTCAGAACGGTGTGGAAGTTGGTACAGAGATACACTTCAGACATGCTGAAAATGCACATAAACCGATGACAATTGTCATTAACGGCCTCGACCACGAGAAGGCAAATTTTGACAAGTCGGTTGAGATGATGAAAGAAAGGCTGAGCAACAATATAATCCTTGTTCAGTATCCCGTTAATGAGGGAGTAGGATTCAATTCGGTTATCGATGTTCTGAAAATGAAGATGCTTAAATATGGCAAGGATGGCGGGAAAGCAGAAATCCTTGATATCCCTGCCGACCAGGCTGACAGAGCTGCAGAACTGCATAATGCTCTTGTGGAAAAAGCAGCCGAAAGCGATGAAGCACTCATGGAACTCTTCTTTGCCAATGACACTCTTACCGAACAGGAAATCAGGAAAGGTATTGCCAAAGGGATAGCTTCCTGCGGAATGTACCCTGTATTTTGCATTTCAGCAAAGAACAATATCGGGGTCGATTCCCTTATGGAATTCATAGTCAGCGAAGCTCCTTCGATCACCGACATGCCCGCTCCGAAAAACAGCAAGGGTCAGGTGGTTAAAGCAGATCCGGCTGGACCAGCATCACTGTATATATTTAAATCATCTATCGAGGAACATATCGGAGAAATAAATTATTTCAGGGTTTACTCCGGGAAAATTACTGAAAACCTTGATGTTATAAACAGTAATAACGGGACGAAGGAAAGACTTTCCCAGCTTTATGTGTGTGCCGGAAAGAACAGAACAAGGGTTCCGGAACTTCATACCGGAGATATCGGCGCCCTGGTCAAACTTAAGAACACAAAAATGGATCATACTCTGAATGCCCCTGGTAATGACTGGAGATATGAGGGTGTAATATTTCCCGAACCAAAATACAGGACTGCGATCAAGGCACAGAGTGAAAGTGATGATGAGAAACTGGGTGAAGCCCTGAATAAGATCCACCTCGAAGATCCTACAATAATAATTGAGTATTCAAAGGAATTAAAACAGATCATCGTGCATGGCCAGGGGGAATACCATCTCAATATTATGAAATGGCATCTCGATAATATTTATAAGATCCCGACCACTTATAATGCTCCAAAGATACCCTATCGTGAAACTATTACGAAGCCATCCCAGGCTGATTACCGTCATAAGAAACAATCAGGCGGTGCCGGCCAGTTTGGAGAGGTACATCTCATCGTTGAACCATATGTGGAAGGTACTCCCGAACTGTCGATGCAGAAATTCGGGGGAAAAGAAATCAAGCTTTCTGTCAGAAGCAAGGATGAGATCGACCTCGACTGGGGCGGAAAGCTTATTTATGTCAACTGCATTGTCGGTGGTTCTATTGATGCACGGTTTATGCCGGCTATATTAAAAGGTATTATGGAAAAGATGGAGGTCGGCCCCCTCACAGGATCATATGCACGTGATATAAGGGTGTATGTTTACGATGGTAAGATGCATCCTGTCGATTCCAATGAAATATCTTTCAGGCTTGCA
>JAKQPD010000293.1 GCA_029564935.1 Bacteroidota bacterium | reverse complement strand
GAAATATTCGCTCCTTTTCTGGTAAATGATGATTCGATGATAGGAACCGGGCAGTACCCGAAATTTAAAGATGAATATTACAGAATGGAACGTGACGGACTTTCACTTATTCCTACTGCCGAAGTGACTCTGACTAATCTTTATAGAGATGAAATACTTGAGGGTGAAAAGCTTCCGGTTTATGTAACCGGTCAATCTTCATGTTTCCGCCGCGAAGCGGGATCTGCCGGACGCGACACAAGAGGCCTGATCCGCGTACACCAGTTTCAGAAAGTTGAACTTGTTAAGTTCGTTGAACCGGAAACTTCTTTTGATGAACTCGAAAAGCTTGTTACCAATGCTGAAGAGGTTTTAAAACAGCTTGGGCTTCATTACCGCGTTATGCTTCTCTGCAGTGCTGATACTTCCGCGTCTTCTTCAAAAACTTATGATATAGAAGTCTGGATGCCAGGACTCGACAGATATGTCGAAATTTCTTCATGCTCGAACTTTCTCGATTATCAGGCGAGAAGAGCTAAGATCCGTTATAAGAAAAGCGGCGGAAAGGCTCAGCTTGTTCATACGCTTAACGGTTCAGGGCTTGCGGCCGGAAGAACTCTTGCGGCAGTTATGGAGAATTACCAGACTAAAGACGGGAATATCGCAATACCTGAAGTTCTCAAGCCGTATATGAGATAATTATACGGCCTGCATTTCATCTGTTATAAAGGTGAAGTAACGGTTCATTCCGGTTATTGAAAAAAGATTTGTTATATCTTTGTTGATGTTCATGAGGTAAAGTATGATATTTTTAGTTTTTAATCCCTGAAGGATTCTGACAAGAGAACCGAGAGACGAACTGTTAAGATACGGAACTCCCTTGAAATTCATTATAACTTTAGAATATCTTGCTGAAATATTGCTGAATACGAAATTTTCCAGATCCTGGGTTTCGTCGAAGGAAATGTCGCCCTCAATATCAAATATCTGACAGTTTTCCATGGTTCTAACTGATATTTTCATAGCTGCTCCGCCGAAATGAATTACCGGATAATTCTTTCAGACCTATAAAAAAATATCAAGTCAAATTAGAGTTATTATCTTTTCTCTTTTAGCGCATTCTATGCAGAGGCGGTATCCTTCTGAGGTTTTATCGCCTGCAGCTGCCGGAATGAAGTGGTGATTTAATGAATTTATTTCTTTTCCGCATTTAGAGCATTTCATGATTTACCCTCGCATAAGTATTATCGTCTGAGCCGTTATCTGCTAATTTCATTGATTAGTTTTCCAAGCGACTGATCTTCGCTGGTGATGGTCTTCTGATTAGCTTCATAACTTCTCTGAACTTCTATCATATCGACCATTTCCCGGACGATATTGACATTCGATTTTTCAAGAAAACCCTGATATGTTTTAAAATTTTCAGCCTGAAAAGCCGGACCGGAAAGATCGGTTTCGGCATAGAGAGAATCACCTTCTTTCTTGATGAAACGAGGGTATTCAAAGTTTACAATCTTAAGCCGGTCAAGAACTACCTGATCCTGCCATGTGTTTTCTGTCATATCGACCGGACGTCGTGCGTCTCCTGCAAGCTCATTATTGACTACTATTTCTCCGTTTTCCTTGACCATGAAATTGTTTTTCTGAACATTTATGATTCCGTTTTCACCGATCACGGGATATCCCTCGTGAGTCATGAGAACTCCGTCCTGATTTATCGTAAATGATCCGTTTCTGGTGTATCTTTCGCCTTTTTCCGTAAGAACTGTGAAAAAACCCTTTCCCTCAAGAGCGAGATCGAATGAGTTCTCTGTTCTCTGCATTGCACCCTGTTCGAATTGGGTGAAAACCTCATTTACTTCAAGACCTGTTCCGAGTTTTCCGACAAGAGGCATTGAATCGTACGAGCCTGCCGGAACTACTCCGAGTCCGTCGTCATTTATTCTTCTGATAAGCATGTCAGGGAATGCCTTGAAAATAGGCGTATCGCGCTTAAAACCGGTCTGGTCGATATTTGCAAGATTATTGGATACTACATCCATTTTAGCCTGCTGTGCTATCATTCCGCTTGCGCCGGTATAAAGTGCTGTGTTCATATCAGAGAGATCCCCCTTTTTCTCTCTCAATATCGGCACCTATGCCCGATAACTTGCGACATAATTTTTC
>JAKQPD010000262.1 GCA_029564935.1 Bacteroidota bacterium | reverse complement strand
TACAAATATTGAGCTGGTCAATAAACTGATAACAGCCCTGGAGACAACAGGTGTTAAGCCTCATGTGCTGTTCTCTTCCTCTACCCAGGAAGAACGTGACAATGTCTTTGGTAAATCAAAGCGGGAGGGAAGGCGCCTGCTCGCAGAATGGGCAGACCGCTCGGAAGGGATTTTTACGGGGATGGTTATCCCCAATGTCTTTGGTCCTTTCGGTAATCCTTATTATAATTCGGTGGTGGCAACCTTTTCTCACCAGCTGACTCATGATGAACAACCAGGGATTGAAATAGATGCACAATTGAGGCTTATCTACATCGGTGACCTCGTTAAAACCATCTGGTATCTCATTGAGAATAAAATTGCCGATAATGAATTCAGGATAACACCTACTGCTGAGGCCCGTGTCACAGAGATTCTGGCACTTTTGAAGAGTTTCAGGACGGAATATTTTGAAAAGGGGATTATTCCGGACCTTACCGATCCTTTTGAGCGGAATCTTTTCAATACGTTTGTTTGTTATATTGATCACGAAAGCTATTTTCCGTTCAAGCTGAAAATGAACAGTGATGAACGGGGCTCTTTTGTTGAAACAGTAAAACTCGGCAGCGGTGGCCAGGTCTCTTTTTCAATAACCAGGCCCGGGGTTACCAGGGGAAATCATTTTCATACCAGGAAGGCAGAACGTTTTGCCGTGATAAAGGGAAAAGCCCTGATACAGCTTCGGCGGGTTGGAACAGATAAAGTGATCTCATTCGAACTTGACGGAGATGAACCATCCTATGTTGACATGCCTGTCTGGCATACTCACAACATTACCAACACGGGCAACGAAGATCTTTATACTATCTTCTGGATCAACGAATTATATGATCCGGCTGACCCGGATACTTTTTTTGAACAAGTTTAACTGTTAAGTAAGGGCATTTACTCTGGTGTACCTGCCCGGGAAATGAAATGAATAAAACAAAGCTAAAAGTACTTACTGTTGTAGGCACAAGGCCGGAGATAATCCGTTTGTCAAGGGTCATGGCACTGCTTGATGAACATGTGGATCATATAATTGCCCATACAGGTCAGAACTATGATTATGAATTGAATGAGATCTTTTTCAAAGATCTTGATTTGCGAAAGCCTGATTTTTTCCTGAATGTTGATGTCTCTTCGCTGGAGGCATCTGTCGGAGACATTATCAGGAAATCAGGCGAACTGCTTCGCAAGGAGAAGCCGGATGCCCTTCTTGTGCTTGGAGATACCAACTCATGTCTCTCTGCCTATATGGCAAAGAGGCTTCATATTCCGATATTTCACATGGAAGCCGGGAACAGGTGTTTTGATTTCAATGTACCCGAAGAGATCAATCGGCGTGTAATAGATCACATTGCTGATTTTAACCTCGTTTATACGGAACATGCCAGACGACATCTGATATCTGAGGGTCTACCCCACAGGAGAATTTATCTCACCGGCTCCCCGATGTTTGAGGTACTTAATCACTACAGGCCTAAGATTGATGCTTCGGTCATACTGGAAACCCTTAAGCTTACTAAGGGCCAGTATTTTATTGTGTCAGTACATCGTGAAGAGAATGTTGACAATCCGGAGAACCTCAAAAAAATTCTGTTGATCCTGAACCGCATGGCTGAAGATTACAGGGTGCCTGTTATTGTCTCAACCCA
>JAKQPD010000256.1 GCA_029564935.1 Bacteroidota bacterium | reverse complement strand
CCCCCGGGGGTAAGGAGTGGCAAGAAGGGCAGGGATTATTAAAGTTGATTTTACTGAGTTCTCTAATGTGGTATATTTTGTGTTCATAAAATTAAGTATCGGTTGCCGTACTTAAGTGATTTATGACCTGAGCCTTTTCGGAAGGTTCAAATCCCGGATCTGATCAAGAACCTTCCGTTCATTAAGATATTTCTCCGTTATTGCATTATATTGTCTGTTGTTCATTAACCGGGTTATGACCATGTTCCTGAGGTTATGCCGGTCAATATAAGAGATCCTCACAGGATCTTTTAAGTCCAGTATTCTCTTTGTCCCTGATTCCGCTTCGATCTGTTCAACTTCAATGAAATCCTTATTTGAAGTATAGAAGAAACCATTCGGAAATGCTTTATCGGGCGGACATTCAAAACAGAACTCATTTTCAACCGGAAAACAGTGAAGCTTTGACAGAAGCTGACCTGTTTCAGCTGATACAAAGGCCACAGTCCCATCAGAACTACCTGAAACAAGAACTGTATCATTATTGTTCATACAAATGCTCCATATCCAGTCCTCATGAACCTTACTGTGAAATAGTACTTCCCCGGTTGAAATAAGATGGCATTTGACAGAACCATCCATGCTGCAGGACCAGACCCGCGTTTCATCCTTTGAGATCCTGACATCCATAGCCTCATTATTGCTGTGGAATAACTCCCTGATTACCACTCCGGTAACCTTGTCAAAGACGCGAATGAAACCGTCCGTTGCCGATAGTGCAAAGAGGTGTTCCGACAGGGCTATCTTGCGGATATTGGCATTAATTTCACAATAGGTAAAGAGGATTCTGCCGGTACGCTTATCAAATCTGAGTGCCATACCATCGTCAGAGCCCGAGTATATGAATTCACCGTCAGATGCGATATCGATACATTGAGGTTCCTTTCTTGGTTTGAAATGCCTGTAGAAAGCCACGACACTCTTCGATGTCAGGTTCCATCGCCTGCCTTTGTTATTGCCTGATAATGACATGTCGGAATCATATGATGCCGTTATAAGATGAGACTCACCAAGATCAAGGTAGCATGACGGACTGCGCCCTGTAACGCCAAGCATTATATCATAAGTGCCATTTAACAGGTCGAATCGCCGGTAAGTGCCATCCCAGGAAGCCGTGAAGAAATATTTGTCATCTGATGTGACCGCGACCATCCTGATTGAGTCCTTATGCCCGATATAACGGCACCGAAGAAGCTCCAGTTTTTCAAGGTCAATAACCCGGATGTATCCATGATTGCTAAGATAGGTGATGATCAGGTATTTATTATTGTGAGTCAATTTTACTGATCTTATTCCATATAAAGCACAGGATGGTTTGAAAGCATGCGTCAGGACAGGGTTATTATCCTTCTCCTCATTCTTATAAATAGCCAGCTCAGACCTTCTGCTTCCTGGTTTTAAGGTAATATTGTCCTTCATCAGTTCGCATTTTTATATTCTTTGAGAATTTCATTTTTAAGAGATCTCAGGCTGGCCTTTAATTCTGCAATCTCACTTTTAAGCTTATCCGAATGACTGCTGATATTTTCCAGGGCTGATCTGAATTTCTGTGCCCTGGTCTCATCTGTATACTCATCCTGGATGAGTTCAAGGTTTGTAAGCTGAAAGCTGATTTGTGATATCTCGGACCTGAGGAATTCCAGTAATCCTGTCATTTGAGTCCCCGTTCTGATCATGAATTCCAGGCGGTTTCCGGTCTCATAGTTTTCAGCATCGATGCCAAGGATTGTACAAATTCTGTTATAAATCCCTTTGATCTGATCCAGATTGGGCAGGTGATATAGCAACATGCTGGGGGAATAGGAATATTGTTCTTCTTTCGTTGAGCTCATGCTCCTTAACCACAATTCATCAATCTCCTTTTGCTTCTCCTGATCAAGTTTGTCATAACCAGGACATGTATCGGTATGGCAAAGCAGCCATATTTTCCTCAATAGTGATTTTACTTCCTTTTTATACCTGTTTTGAAATTCTTCATTTGTAAATGTATCAGAAGATCCGTAAGATTCAGGGCTTATACAATTCAAGCTGCGGGCTATGCTGTTCCGGATCTCATTGTTATTCAGTTCTGAATTCTTCATTCTTTCTTCTGCGATTGTCAGAAGCTCTCTAAGTCCAGAGCCCGGTTTCTCCTTCATTAAAGTAAGGACAATACGGAGTTTTTCTATCCGGAAAATCAAACCGGCCTTCTCAGCTTCTTCTTTCATGAATAAAGAAAAATATTTATCTTCAGTGTTCAGGTTGAAGCGCTTCTTTTGCTCAAGCTGAAACAAAAAATCATCGAGCTCGGACGACTTTTCAAGCCATCTTATTTTGAGGGTGTGATATTCTGCCCTCTCTGAAGCCGATGCCTCTGCAAGGATCAGAAGTTCATCATTCCCCATATCTGAATAATGTAGTCCTGTTTGTCCGGTCCCACAGAGGAACTTCCTCCCCGGAAGCAGTTCTGTTATCAGGAAATCAACAAGGCTGTATGTGATATTTCCGGTGCTTTGCACGGTATCTCTGATCAGGGTTAGATATTTTCCCGTATCAGGTCTGAAACCCCTGAAATATTTATCGGTCAGCTCACTATTCCGGAGTAATGATTCCAGACTTAGCTCTATATTGTTCATTGAGTGTCCGGACACTCTGAAAATGAGGTTTTCCCATTCGGCTT
Source organism: Bacteroidota bacterium (assembly GCA_029564935.1). Classification (GTDB taxonomy): domain Bacteria; phylum Bacteroidota; class Bacteroidia; order Bacteroidales; family VadinHA17; genus LD21. The sequence goes on along the minus strand of JAKQPD010000256.1, from coordinate 13,380 downwards.
TGATCATCAGGGAGATCAGGTCAGGAAGCGGTAGTCTGTAAAATTCTCCGAACCTTAGCGCCTGTCCGGGAGTAAGACAAAAGTGATTCTGGTTATTGTTGAATATCCCCACCAGTTCATCCTGGGATATATTCAGTACCGGTCTTTTATCATGAAGGAGCAGCGGATTGCTGTAATCCCTGCATAATCTGTTCAGCTCTGGTTTTTTATGACCTGGACTGTTGGCGATCTGAAGTATGTCATCAGAAAGCAGCGTGGTTTTGTCGCTTGTGAGTTTCATGGCATAATCTGGTTGGTTTATATAAATTATATGTGGCAGGACATACTCCTGACGGAAATTTCATGTTTTTCTTTTTCAGGGGGATAACGGTACCTTTTTAGGGTTAAATTTGGAACAGGTTTAACATGATAATTATTTAACCAATCTTGCTGATATTATGGGAACTCAGATAAAGAATAACTCCGGGGCAGAGCCGGTAAGGATCCTCGTTGTATCGCAGACTTACAGACACTTCGTTGGATTTGAGAACTTTGGTCAGGATGTGGCAGATCTCGAAGATCTGCACTCCCGTAAAATTGAAAGAAATGGTGAAGAATTCAGGAAAAAATTTATTATTGAAAAATTCTTCCGTGTCAGAAACAGGGATTTCAGGGACTTAATAAATGATATCTCATCCGGGGAATACGACATTATACATTTTTCGATGCATGCACATGGTGGGATGGTCTATTTCACTGAAAATGATCTCATTAGTTATGAACAGTTTATATCAGCCTTTGATGACATCCACAGAACTGCAGTTGTCATACTTAATATCTGTTATTCTGCCGGGATAGCAGAACGAATCTCCTCAAAAGTACCCATGGTTCTCGGGTGGGAAGAAAAGGTAACAGTAGATAGAGCAAAAGACACATCAACCTCTTTCTATACTCCGCTTTTTAATGGGTCCCCGGTATCGGACTGTTTCTCCCGGTTAAAGGAAAATCGTGAAGCAAACTGTAAGATTTTTATGGATTCTGACCGGTTGGATAATCAGAGGAAACAGGACAGGCCTGATTTTAATGATGATTTAATAAACAAGACCGGATCTGAAAATCAAGTTGTTTCAGATACAAAAAAGCCAGTAAGGAAGATACGAACGGTGTTTATTACTTTACTGGCACTATTTATTATGGTAATGACCGGGATTTTTCTCATGAAATCTAGAAATATCGGATCACCCGGGCATGAATCCGACAGTTTGCAGATAATTTCACCCGTCTCCGGATCCGGGGTTGTGACAGGATCAAAATTTGTTCTTTCGGCCAAAGTGCGTGCCGGCGGTACTCCATGGATTTTTGTTTTACCTCCTGCCGGAACAGTATGGTGGCCGCAATATGAAGGGCATCTTAAAGAAAGTGGGAACTGGGAGTTTCAGGTACTGGCCGGAAATGAAGCTGATACCGGGCAGTTCACCATGGTAGCAATGGTTATTAAGGATCAGATAGCTGAAGAAATGAAGGCATGGCTTGCTTCGCAGGGTACATCAAATCAAAGTGATCCGCTAACCAGCGAGATTTTGAAGTCATTTTTCTGGTATGCTTCAGATACCGTTGTTGTAACCCGGATTATCGAATAGGATCCCCGAAAAATCAAAACAAATAAAACCTGAATTTTTTAACATAACATATTTCAGCGGATAGCTATTTTTTAATAATTTGGCTCCATATATTAACCAGCAGGAGGAGAACATGGGTGCCGCATTCACTAAAGATAAAGAGCCTGAAGAAGAGCAGGTTGCCAAAAGTATTAAAAACTTTCAGGCAGCAAATAGCTGGATCTCGGATTATCAGGGATCTGGTTATTCCCGGGTAAAGCTTTCCGAGTGCGAAAAAATGACATTGAACAGGGTCGCATTGATAACCAAACTCTTGATAGGGAAACCGGATATGCCAGTCGGAAATCTTTTGGAAATGCCTGATCCCTTCTTCTTCACCTGGGAAAAAACATTTCTTGTTTTCAGGAACAATATCGGCAATCCCGCTAAAATTACCGAAAAAAAAGAAGTCAGTATCGAAAGCTACCTGACCAGGATCCATACTCTTGAGTATATCAGGAAATTACTGGAAATTTGGGACCCTGAAGAGAATGATAATTTTACATCTTTTATATTATATAAGAAAATCGAAGGATTTGTAAGAGAAGAGGAATCCCGAAGCAAAAAGCTGGAAAAATTAACCAGGAGAACAATTGAAGAATTTGAAAGATCCCTCGCCGAACCGCTTACTGAAAGGATGGCAGGAATAATCTATATTGCGATATTATTCATCAGGGATCTTCCTCATAAGATCCTGATATTTTTATATGTGTCTTTTCTTTACAGGAAGCAGGAAAACATTAACTGGGACAAATTCATTAAGAAAGGATTTTCAAAAACTCTCTGGGAATTATATAATTATATTTGTAAGCAGAAAACTAATAAAGAGTTTGATACTTTGTTCCGCGAATTATATGGAGAAGTAATTTTAAAGACGCCTGTCAGTTATTATTACAAACGCAAGTCCTATGATCAGCTTTTATCACTTACAGGCCGTGAGAAGCCTGTCGGAGATGTAGTTTTACGGACATTTTTTCATAATTATTATAAGGGGAAGTCAGGAAAGCCTGATCTTAATAAAATAAAGCAGGTTTTGGAGAAATGGGTCAGCAGGATCAAATTTGAAGCACAACAGGTATTGATTGATAAGGAAAGATTTCTTGATTTAAATGATATCATGAAGATTTCATGACCGGTCAGTTCGGATAATTTTAGTTATATGGACAAGGAAGAACACATCAGCATTAAAGATCTGATAAATTTTGCAAAAAGGTCAGGCCCGGATACAGTGAAGGATGAGAATGAAAGGGCTGAATATGAAAGAATCGCACTTCATCTCGGGGATTGCGCAGAATGCCTGGAGCGTCTGGCAGAAATAAGATATACGATATCGGACTACGATAAAGTTTGGAGTAAAATCTTCCCTTCCGGAGCCTTTGATGTTATCGAGCAGAAAGCCATACCTGAGTCAAAAGTCCTGGACTGGATCTCAGAAGCATCTATTATAAGAGAACTGGAAGAGATGCTTGCTGATATCGGGAACATGATCAGGACAAATTTAATGAGCCTGGCCGGTTATAACATCCCTGCAATGAAAACAACCTATGGAAGTTCTGAAATCGATTCTGTGCCGATGTATTATTTAAAATCTTCAGAAATAGATTTAATTGATAGTGTTGAATTAAAGGATAATAATTTAGTCTTTCATTTCAGCACTGATACGGGGTATAATAAGATATGCATCGCCGGACCGGATCAGATACACGGGATTGCCGATATTATTAATTACAATCCCGGAGAATATTCCGCAACATTTTCCGGGATCAATTCAAAACCTGAAGGATTGTTTGTCCACCTTTATTAAAGATGTTATTTGACTATAACAAGGCTGCAGTTGTCGGCATTGCAGATGCTCTGCCCGACAGGGGAAGTAAGATTAATTGTGTACCTGACCAATGCTGCATTTTCAGGTGAAACCGCATTTATTGTGAACAATTTCCACCCGGTATTACCTGTAGTCAGTTTGTCACTGTTTAAAGTTTGGACAGTAACTCCTGCTGAAGTTTTAAAAGTCAACGTTATGTATGCTGAAGATCCTGTGACCCAGTTTTCTCCTTCAGGGGTTCGCAGGTAAATCTCAGCCCTGTAATTTGTAGAGGATTTACAGCCTGTTTCCTGATAAGGTTTTGTATATGAATTTTTTCCAGTCTTAGCCGTATAGATCCAAAATCCACAATTCCCTGTTCTTGCTGCTGTACTTGTATTTATAGCGCCAGATTCATCGGGGGACCAGTCATATTTCCATCCGATCCCTGGAGTTGTTCCATCAGGAGGAGTAGATTCAAGATCGCCATTCTTCAGCAGATTCTGTGCTTTTACACTAATCCCTGTCATTAAAAGGAATAAAATTCCTGTGATGATTTTTGTCTTCATGGCTTTTGGTTTTTGGTTCAACGAAAGGTATGAAAATACCGGCTGATTTTTTATGTCTTTTATCATGGACTTTTACTATCTTTATGTAAACAGGAAATTCCAGGTTCCAGGTTCCAGAGTTCCAGAGTTTCAGAGTTTCAGAGTTTCAGAGTTTCAATGTTCCGGAACTTTGAACCCTGAACGCGGAACCCTGAACCCTAAACGCGGAACCCTGAACCCTAAACCCGCAACATTTCTATCATCTCCGTTATCGCCTCCACATCGGCAATCTCCTTAATAGGCGACAATCCCACCCGTGCCCTCACTTTGTTCAGATCATCCTCCGGAATAAAATCTTTACCGATGAGGACCTGATAAAGGATGGCAGACTTCAGGGTATTGGCTTTTATCCTGAAAGTATGCTGACTGTATCGCGCCGGGAAAAGATGAACAAACCTTGTCCCTTTATCGGAATATTTTAAGGTCCAGCGAGAACCATCAGATAAGGAAACTATCCTGTGACTGCTGTAACTTTCTCCTGCCCATAATCTGAAATCAGTACGACCTGTTAGTCCGTTTGAACTGATAAAGTTGTCGATTTCCAGAAAGATCCCATCCGGGGAGAGTTCGCCTTTGTAAATATCCATTACACATGATCCGAGACGTCGGAGCTCCTTCAGGAATTCTGCTGATCCCGGAAAACTCTCTTCTTCTGACCGGAGATTCGTAAATTCCTTTATAAACGGAAGATAATGTTTAAGTGGATTAAACAGTATCGGCTCAGGTATTTGCAAACCTGTGATCATAGACAGACTAAAGATAAAAGTTAACAGGCAAAAATGCACATAACATTCAGAAGCTGAATTTTTCAGAAAAATATAACCAAAATGTAAAATAAAGCCAAATAATTAAGGAAAAAATTAACTTTAGGGATCACAAAACAGAATACAAATACGATTATGACTTCCGGTTCAAAACATAATTTCAGGGAAACGATTAATCATCGTCAGCCTGAAAAGGTAGTTGTGGATTTCGGATCCACATCAGTAACAGGTATTCATGTCCTTATAGTCGAAAAGCTTCGCGAGTATTACGGACTTGAGAAGAGACCGGTAAGGGTATTTGAGCCTTACCAGATGCTCGGAGAGATTGATGATGAACTTATCCGTGAAATGGGTATTGACGTCCTGGGTATATTTGGGGAAAACAATATGTTTGGCATCAGAAACACCGGATGGAAGGTTCATAAAACGCCATGGGGGCAGGAAGTTATGTTCCCGGGAGAATTCAATTATTCTTTCTCGGCCGGCGGAGATATTCTGATCCATCCGGGGGGCGACACTTCAGTTCCTCCGTGCGCTGTGATGCCCGGGTCGGGATACTTTTTTGATGCTCTCAACAGGCAGGAACCGATTGATGAATCAGCCCTGAGGGTTGAAGATAACCTCGAGGAATTCACTGAAATATCAGATCACGATCTGCAATACTGGAAAAAACAGGCCGAATCAGTAAGCAATGCAGGTAAAGGTATTGTTGCATCCCTCGGAGGAACAGCGCTTGGAGATATTGCTCTCGTACCGGGGCTGCAGCTGAAGGAACCAAAAGGTATAAGAGGCGTTGAAGAATGGTATATATCCACAGTTATGCGCGAAGATTTCGTTAAAGAGATCTTTGACAGACAGTCAGATATAGCTCTTAAAAACCTTGAAAAGATAAATAACGCAGCCGGTAACCTGATCGATGTGGTTTTTGTCTGTGGTACAGACTTCGGGACACAGAATTCAACGTTCTGCTCGCCTGAAACATTTGCACGGGTGTGGATGCCATATTATCAGAAGATCAATAACTGGATACATCAGAATACAGGATGGAAAACTTTTAAACATTCCTGTGGATCAATTGATTCACTGATGGAGCTTTTTATTGAGTCGGGATTTGATATAATCAATCCTGTTCAGATAAATGCCGCCGGAATGGATCCGGTTATGCTGAAGAAGAATTACGGCAGCAGGATCACTTTCTGGGGTGGAGGAGTCGACACCCAGAAGACATTTCCATTCGGAACTCCTGCACAGGTTAAGGATCAGGTTAAGCGACAGTGTGATATCCTTAATAAAGACGGAGGATTTGTCTTCAATACGGTTCATAATATCCAGGCAAATGTGCCTTTTGAAAATGTTGTTGCAATGCTGGAGGCCCTGAAAGAATTGTAAACCGATAATAATTATAAGTTTTCGCGGAATGCGAAGAAGGGCCGTCTTATAAATTTTATGACCAGGAAGATTTTCATCACTTTATTTCTTGTGTTTGGCACACTCCTTCTGGCTGCCCAGTCAGAAAATAATTTTGTCTCAGCGGATGAGATGAATGCGATATTCAATGAAATAAAGACTCCGTTTAAGTATGGCCTTGTACTGGTTCCTGCTGATGATTCGCGGAAAGCTGACTGCCCTGTACTATTCCGTAAAGGGGGGACCTGGTATATGACCTATATTGTATTCGACGGGCGGGGATATGAAACCTGGCTGGCAAAAAGCAGGGATCTGCTTAACTGGGAAACTTCCGGTCGGATAATGTCATTCAGCGACACTTCCAGGTGGGATTCCAATCAGGCTGCAGGTTACCCCGGATTATACGATACCAGATGGGGAGGAAGTTATAAGCTGAGAAAATATTCCTCAAAGTACTGGCTTTCATATCTCGGCGGCAGAATTACAGGGTATGAATCAGGTTTGCTTTCTGTTGGCATAGCTTATACCAGGAGAAATCCAAGCAAAGCTCATGAATGGAAGCGTCTGGATAAGCCTGTACTAACCCCATCAGATGCAGATACCCGGTGGTGGGAAAATGATAAACTGTACAAGAGCACAATAATCCGGGACAAGTCTCTTTTGACGGGTCATAAGTTCGTTATGTACTATAACGCACATGGGGATAGTATTGAACCTCAAAGTGGAGCAGAAAGGATCGGAATGGCAGTTTCTGATAATATGGTTCACTGGCACAGATTTTTGGAAGATCCTGTTTTAAACCATCACAGGGGGATAACCGGAGACCCGTATATTCAGAAAATTGGCGATATTTGGGTTATGTTCTATTTCGGTGCTTTCTGGCAGCCTGAGCAGAGGATCGCTTTTGATAATTTCGCATGTTCCAGGGATATGGTTAACTGGACCGACTGGGAGGGAGAAAAACTGATTGAGCCAACTGAAGATTATGATGACCGGTACGCTCATAAACCATGCGTTGTCAAATGGAGAGGAGTGGTCTATCATTTTTATTGCGCGGTAAACAGTAAGGACCAGAGAGGGATTGCAGTTGCTACTTCGGTGGAGTTGGGGAGGAGTGCGAAGTGAGAGATGATGAGAGAGGGAGGTGAGGAGAGTGGGAGATGAGGAGAGTGGGGGAAGGGGAGAAGAGGACGAAGTTATTAAGAGCGTCAGACAGTATAATAAACTTAAAATATATAATCGATGAAAAGGCTCCTATTCCTCTTTTTGATAATTACAGGTTGTTCTTTGACCAATGAAGAGATGAGAAGCAGTATCTCTCTGGCTGGTGAATGGAAATTCAGAGTCGATTCTCTTGATGAGGGGATTGACAAACAATGGTATAACCAGTCCTTTGAGGAAACTGTTTCGCTTCCGGGATCGATGGCTGAAAACGGGAAGGGTAATGGAGTTACTTTAAATACGCCTTGGACAGGTGACATAATAGACCGGTCTTATTTCACCGATGAAAAATATGAAAAATACCGGCAAAAAGGTAATATTAAAATTCCATTCTGGCTAAAACCTGTAAGATATTATAAAGGAGTCGCCTGGTACCAGAAAGAAATAGAAATTCCTGAAAACTGGGAAGGAACCCGTGTGAACCTCTTCCTTGAAAGATGTCACTGGGAATCAACAGCATATGTTAACGGGAAGCCTGCCGGAACATGTAACAGCCTTGCAACACCTCATGAATATGATATTACTGAACTTATTACTTCCGGGAAGAACAGGATCAGTATACGGATCGATAACCGTATTATAATACCGGTCGGAATGAATTCGCACAGCATAAGTGATCACACCCAGGGAAACTGGAACGGCATTACCGGAGAGATAAAGCTTGTTGTCACTCCGAGGGTATTCATAGATGACATAAAGGTTTTCCCGGATATTGAAAAGAAAGTTGCGAAAGTTATAATCAGTATCAAAAATCCTGAGAGGGAGAATTTTACCGGAGATCTAAGAATACGTACCCGCACTGTAGGTTCAGACAAGGAGAAAAAGTTTCCTGTAAAAAAGATATCTGTCAGTACGAATTCTGACCAGCAACAGGTCATTTTAAACTATAAAATCCTCAAACCGGAATTGTGGAGTGAATTCAATCCTGTGATATACAAACTCTCAGCAAGTCTGAAAGGTTCTGACAAAAAAACAAATGATTTCATGTCAGTCGATTTTGGGATGCGTGAATTTAAGGTAAACGGGACCCGGTTTCAGGTCAACGGGATCCCGGTTTTTCTGAGGGGGACTACCGAATGCTGTATTTTCCCGCTTACCGGTTATCCTCCCTCTGATCCCGGATCATGGGAGAAAGTCCTTAAGACATGCAGGGATTACGGACTTAATCATGTAAGGTTTCATTCTTACTGTCCTCCTGAAGCAGCATTCCGGGCAGCGGATAAGCTTGGGATATATTTTCATATCGAATGCAGTTCATGGGCTAACCAGGGTGCTTCGATAGGTAACGGAGAAAATATTGACAGATTCATATATGAAGAGAGCGACAGAATACTTGAGGAATATGGCAATCATCCCTCATTCTGCATGCTTGCCTATGGAAATGAACCTGCAGGAAGAAATCAGAATAAGTATCTGGGTGAGCTTATAAACTACTGGAAAGCAAAAGATACCAGGAGAGTTTATACCTCAGCGGCAGGATGGCCGGTTATACCTGAAAATGATTATAACCTGATTCCGGCCCCCAGAATACAGCAATGGGGCCAGGGCTTAAAGAGTATAATTAATGGAGAGCCGCCACAGACAATGTTCGATTTCAGCGAAGCAATAAAAAATTATAACGTACCGGTAGTGGGTCATGAAATAGGACAGTGGTGTGTCTATCCCGATTTTAAGGAGATTGAAAAATATACAGGTACGCTTAAGCCGACCAATTTTGAGATTTTCAGGGAGACTCTTGAAAAGAATAATATGGGTGGGCAGGCTGAGGATTTTCTTATGGCATCAGGGAAGCTTCAAACACTTTGTTATAAGGCTGATATTGAAGCGGCATTAAGGACTCCCGGATATGCGGGATTTGAAATGCTGCAGCTTCATGATTTCCCGGGCCAGGGAACGGCACTTGTCGGAATTCTTAATCCGTTCTTTGAATCAAAAGGGTATATAACCCCTGAAGAGTTCAGGATGTTCTGTAATGAGACTGTCCCTCTTGCCCGGATGGAAAAGATTATCCTCAGGGACGGGGATACATTTGAGGCACGTGTTGAAATCACACACTTCGGTCGTACACCTTTGCGAAATGTAAAAATACCCTGCAGAGTGACGGATAATAATGGGAAGATCCTCCGGGAAGAAACAATGATCATGGAGGAACTTGTTATCGGTAATAATATCGTGGGGCTATTCACCATGGACATCGGAGGATTTTCAGAGGCTCAGAAGCTGAAATTTGAAGTTTCGCTTGCCGGTACCGGATTCAGGAATCAGTGGGATTTATGGGTATATCCCGAATCCGGGAAAACTGATCCTGAAAAAATTTATATTACAGATAACCTTGACAAGAAATCAGAGGATATCCTGAAAGACGGAGAATCGGTATTATTACTGACTTTTGGTAAGGTTGGTCAGAACAAGGGAGCAGGTGTGGCTATTGGATTTTCAAGCATCTTCTGGAACACAGCCTGGACCAATAATCAACCACCGCATACACTTGGAATCCTATGCGATCCAGAACACCCCCTGTTCGATGGTTTCCCGACTGAATATCACAGCAACTGGCAGTGGTGGGATCCTGTCACCCATTCACAGGCAATGATCCTGGATGGCTTCCCTGAAGAACTTAAACCACTTATTCAGCCTATTGATACATGGTTTGAGAACAGGAGGCTTGCCCTGGCCTTCGAATCGAAAACAGGTGGAGGTAAACTTCTGGTTTGCAGTATTGACCTCACGGATATATCTGAAGAAAGAGTGGTCTCGAAACAGCTGTTATCATCTGTTATTGAATATATGAAAAGCGGGAATTTTAATCCGGACGTCGATCTGAATTTGAGGAAGATAGAAGAGCTTCTCAGATAAATCTCAGGCTGTTATGCTGTTCTCATAAAGCATATCAGGACAAAGATCAAGCCCGTTGTTCCATTGGATTGATCCCATTGATGGTTTGACGGAATAAAATATATTATTTTCTTTTAACTCAGAAAATAAGCCTGACTCCAGATATGGTTTCATATCAAAGATTTTAATTTCTCCATTGCTGAACCATATTCTGATGAAGTAATTATCCTCCGCTTTTACATTTTTAACTCTTGGGTTCATTATTACCTGAGTGGTTTTATTTGAAATACTTTTTCCCCTTTTGTTGCTAATTCCCAATCAGCCATTAATTCGTCTTTATGGATCTCAATCCATGCCAGTACCAGGCGAAGTTTATCATTCCTAAGCTGCCCTTCCAGAATATCACCTTCGGGAATCAGTAGAACTACTTCCTGCTCCTGATATTTTACATGAATATGCGGAAGTTTATGTCGCTTATTATTCAAGTAATACATCGATACTATTATCCCGTAGAACATTGAAATAATTGCCATATCTGATTCATTATTAATACAAAATTAATGAAAAAAGAACAAACTCATAATAATCTTTTTTATATGAATTGTAAATGTAAAAGATTAAATTTGGATTTGTATAGGAAAATGATGTACTCCGAGAATTATAAAATTTTTGATTCCTGAATTAGTTTAACCAAAATAAAAATCATGAAAAAAAGTTACTCCCGCCGGAAATTCATTAAGCAGACAATTGGAGCCGGAGTGGTAATTGCAGGAGCCGATCTTGCATTATTACAGACATCATGCTCCGGATCACGAAATAAATATGATCCAAAAGGTTTACCAACAACCGTGCTGGGTAAAACCGGCGTAGTTATTCCGAGGATTGCCATTGGTCTGGGGTCAAGATTTCTGACGATCAAAACCCTCGACGAGGCCATTGCCATGTGTAATTATGCTCTTGATAACGGATTGTATTACTGGGATACTGCACACACATATGTCAATAATGAATCCGGAGCAATAAGTGAGGAGCGGCTTGGACATATAGTTAAGGACAGAAGAGAAGAAATATTCCTTTCTACAAAGATTGCCGCACGTGATACCGAAGGGGCAAAAGCCCAGATCGAACTCAGCCTGAAACGTCTTCAGACCGATCACCTCGACATGATGAAGATACATTCGGTCGCATCACCTGAAGATGTGAACGAGATCTGCAAAACCGGAGGGATCCTGGATCTTTTCTCAAAAATGAAAGAAGAAGGAGTGACAAGGTTCATAGGATTTTCGGGACATGGCAATGCGCAGGCCCTTAAAATGATGATCGATACGGGAAGATTTGACAGTATGCTTTTTGCCATGAATCATTATGTCGGACCGTCTGACTCAAGACAGGAACTATTGATCCCGGCTGCAAAAGAAAAGGGAATGGGAGTAATGCTTATGAAAGCAGTACGACCAAAAGAAACAATAGAAGGCGTCAGCATTCCCGAACTTGTGAGATTCGCACTCTCACTTGAAGGTCCTGATGGTGTTGCAGTGGGAATGGACAGTAAGAAAGTTGTGGATTCAAACCTGGATATCCTGAGGAACTTCAGCCCTATGAATGCTGAGGAGAAGATAAGATATGCTTCACTGCTGTCACCTTTCTTCCGTCATGAAAATCTGCCATGGATGAAAGCAGGATACATTGATGGTTATCTCGCATAATCAATTTGAAGTCTGTTTAATCTTCTTCGCCCTGTTTGAGATTTTCTTCACAAGCTTTTTATAAGAGGGTGCAGGTCCGGTATTAATTTCTTTACCGTCAATGAAGAGTCCGTCTGAAATCCCCCATTCATTCAGGAGAGCTTTATCATTGGTGTTATATTCCGTTAAGCTGACTTTTCCTGGAAATTCTTTTGAGGCTCTTATTGTTCTTTCATAGGCAATATTGAAATTGGGACACCAACCATTCCGGAATATTGTAACGTTTACTGTTTCCTTACCTTTTCCCGGAAGCTTTTTGGGTTTCATGAATTTAGGCGGATTTGCATTTTCATCGAAGGGTTTCCACATCAGTCTCATAATTCCGGCTTTATCAACAACCTTATAACCGTGTCTTTTAAACCATGATGCCTGCATGAAAACGGGGATTAACAGTCCCCATGTAACCAGTCCTTTAGCTCCGGATTGTCTTACATCTTCTTCAGCAGCCCGGAGGAGTGCCTTTCCCATCCCTCTCTTTCTGTAATCTCCGCGTCCCTGTTTATGCCCATGGACCCATATGCATAATACAACATACAGATTTTCACCTTCTACCATGGAATGTTCAATCGGAACATATTGTATCATGCCTCCAATGACATTGTTATCGTCAAGGGCAAATTTTACCTTAAGGCCCTTGTCTTTCATATATTCATACCACTTTTGCTTTCCGTCACCGGCCTCTTTCATGTCTTCCGACCAGTCTTCAAGGCAGCAAAAATAGAGCTTTTCATTTTCCGGAGAGATGTCTGTGATCTTCATGGAAATACGAATTAATTTTAATCACCTTTTTCAAAGTTATGATAATTTCTTTTAACCACGGAGTTCACGGAGTTTGAAGTAGCAAATACCACTTTTCAATTAAAACGTTCGAACCTGTATGTTATCTCGCCATCCTTTACTTCGAAATCAAGATAGCCGGCATTATCAGTATTGTCTTTTAATGGCTCAAGTACGATGTAGGTTGTAATTCCGAAGACCTCTTCAGACCTTTTATGATCATGTCCTGATACCAGCATATCCACATGATACCTTGTAAACAGATCAATTAGTACATCTAATTCTTCAACCTCAGGATTTGAAATTTCCGAATGCCTTAAGCGGAAGAAATTAATATGAGTGAACACAATGCAGCGACGGTAATCAGATCTTAGTTCATGTAATATTTTCTCAAGCCATTCAAGCTGATCACTTCCCAGTGTTCCGCTTCCTGAATCAAGGCTGATGTAGAGGTCTGTGCCTCCGGGAGTTTTCACAGTAAAATAATACACTGAAGCTCCAAACCTGGCATAAAACTCATCCCACCCCGTCTTAGGCCAGAGGTCATGATTCCCCGGTGTCAGAAATGATAACAGGGAACCC
>JAKQPD010000227.1 GCA_029564935.1 Bacteroidota bacterium | reverse complement strand
AGAAGATAAAGTCCGAGTGATCCTATCATCAGCGGGATGAAAAATGCCCCGAAGCCAAAACCTTTACTTATCATCATGTAGGCAAGGTAATAGCCGCTTTTCCCCGACCAGTTCTTTACTTCAATTTCAGGACCGGATACGATCGCATTTCCAGGTATACTCTGATCGGTTTTCCACCAGATAAGGTAGGCAATGAAAGCCAGTAAAAGATAGATTGCAAAACCGGTTATCAGTACCCCGGTCACAAATCTCATCCTTTCATCAGTGAAGAATGGTTTCCTCTTTCCGTTCTTTTTTGAGCTCTTATCGGATTTCTTAGACACGTCCTTACCCTTGTCCATATTGTGTATTACAAACGCAGCACAAAGGTAGTAATTATTCCAAATCCGGAAATAAAAAAGCTCAGGGCTTAGGGCTCAGGGCTCAGGGCAAAACCAGGAAACCGGAGATTGCGCCCTGTGCTCTGTGCTCTGTGCCTGATCACATGCTTACAAGTTTATTGATAATGTCGTCTATATCCGCCCTGGATATTTTGAGATATTTCTCCTTACGTTCGAAGATCTTGTCGGGAATCTCTTTTTTATAGACTGTTTCAGCTTCGAAATGCAATTCAACATCGTTCATCACAAAAAAGAATTTCATAAGAACGCCGTGAATTTCGCTGAAAGGGGTAGCAGCATTAGGATTTTTTACATCAATTTCGTTTGTGTACCAGACTTTGTAGACTTTATTCCGGTCGTTTGGAAAAGTAATATCTGCCGACTTGCATGTAAACCCGCAGATAACCGAAATTCCCGGAGCTTTCCGGATCTCAATCCCTTCCATGGCATTAAATCCGGGATAATTCTCTCCGGGGCTGGCAGTATAATAATATTTGAATCCAAGAAGATTGATGTATGTGTTGAATGCACCTGTTTCGGGATTTGATACATTCAGAATACCTGAATTGCCGAAAGGTGCTGATATGTTGAAGAGGATCTTGTCGTTTTTAAATGCAACGATCATGTTTTTCGGAAGGATCTCCTTAGGCATGTAGCCAACCTTACCTGAATAATTTATTGTGTAATGAATTTCGCCCTGATCAATGTTTTTGTCTGTATTATGATTACAGGAATATCCCGTTACGGCAAGTATTGCGGTAATTAACAATGATGAGCTGACTTTCACTGATCCTGCTTTTTTGAATCCTGTAAATGTAACATTTTTTTTTAATTTCAAATCATCTATGGGTCAAATAGTTAATTGAATATGTTGCATGTTGCTTGTTGCATGTTGCTTGTTGACAGTTATTTGGTTGTGCACTATTTCGTTAATGCTGATATTATACGCTCGATTCCTGTAGTTGTGACAAAAAATCATTGATATTTTTTTAACTAAATTCATATATTTGCCCCCGTACTCTTAACTTTAAGTACTCTAAGTACTCTAAGTACTCTAAGTACTCTAATTACTTTAAATACTAAATGCCTCCACCCATGCACCCCAATCTCAGAAACCGTCATTTTCTCAAGCTCCTTGATTTTACTCCCGAAGAAATTCAATATCTTCTTGATCTGGCCTCTCAGCTTAAGAAAGAGAAGAAATCGGGGAAGGAGATCCAGCGTCTGAAAGGAAAAAACATTGCGTTGATATTTGAAAAAACATCCACCCGTACCAGGTGTGCTTTTGAAGTTGCCGGGTTTGATCAGGGCGCAAATATAACCTATCTTGGTCCGGGCGGTTCACAGATCGGTTACAAGGAATCGATGAAAGATACTGCCAGGGTTCTTGGAAGGATGTACGACGGCATTGAATATCGCGGATTCGGGCAGAAGCTTGTTGAAGAGCTGGCTGAATACGCCGGTGTTCCGGTGTGGAACGGGCTGACAAATGAATTCCATCCGACCCAGATACTGGCCGATTTTCTGACCATGATTGAACATTCGGATAAGCCTATTAACAGAATGGTATTGTGCTATCTTGGCGATGCCCGCTTCAATATGGGCAATTCACTGATGGTGGGATCTGCCAAAATGGGAATAGATTTCAGGATAGCTGCACCTGAAGCTTACCAGCCGGGAACTGAACTCGTGGAGAAGTGCAGGAAAATTGCAGCCTTTACAGGAGGAAAGATAACAATTACTGAAGATCTGGATAATGCTGTAAAAGACGCCGACTTTCTCTATACTGATGTCTGGGTATCAATGGGAGAACCTGAGTCGGTATGGGAGGAGAGGATAAAGCTTCTTAAGCCATTCCAGGTCAATATGCGGGTTATAAAGAAAACAGGGAATCCGGATGTCAAATTTCTTCATTGTCTGCCTGCCTATCATAACCGGGAAACAAGAAACGGGGAGGAGATATATTTAAAATATGGTCTCGACGGAATGGAAGTTACCGAAGAAGTTTTCGAGTCAAAGCATTCGATTGTATTTGATGAAGCTGAGAACCGCCTCCATACGATCAAAGCGGTAATGGTGGCGACACTGGGTTACTGATGGCTCAGAGCTCAGGGCTCAG
>JAKQPD010000217.1 GCA_029564935.1 Bacteroidota bacterium | reverse complement strand
AAGGAAGGAAAGAATGGTGGCAGAATACATACCCGGTTTCCTCCCGAACCCAACGGTTATCTTCATATCGGTCATGCCAAAGCAATCTGTCTTGATTTCGGTATGGCTCAGAAATACGGTGGCAAATGCAATTTAAGGTTTGATGATACAAATCCGGTCAAGGAGGAAGTTGAATATATCGATTCGATAAAGGAGGATATCCACTGGCTCGGATTTGACTGGGAAGGCCGTGAATATTATGCCTCCGATTATTTCGGAAAATTGTTCGAATTTGCGGTTGATCTCATTAAGAAGGGACTTGCCTATGTTGATGATCAGTCAGCAGATGTGATATCCGCCCAGAAAGGAACGCCGGCCCAGCCGGGAACTGAGAGTCCTTTCAGGGAAAGGCCTGTCGCCGAGAATCTGGATCTGTTTTACAGGATGAATGAGGGTGAATTTGAAGAGGGAAGTCGTGTATTGAGGGCCCGTATAGACATGACTACCCCCAATATGCATATGCGTGATCCCATAATTTACAGGATAATTAAAACTCAACATCACCGTACAGGCGATAAATGGAATGTATACCCGATGTATGATTTTGCCCATGGCCAGTGTGATTATTTTGAAGGTATCACACACTCGCTCTGCACCCTCGAATTTGAGATTCACAGGCCATTGTACGACTGGTTCATCGATCAGCTGAAGACCTCGGACTACAGACCCAGGCAAATTGAATTCAACCGGCTGAACCTCACATATACTGTAATGAGCAAGAGAAAGCTCCTTGACCTTGTCCGCGACGGTAAGGTAAGCGGTTGGGATGATCCCAGGATGCCTACACTGTGCGGCCTGCGCAGAAGAGGGTATACGCCTGAGTCCATAAGGAAATTCATCGATCTGATCGGATATACAAAGGTTGAAGCGATAAATGATGTTTCTCTTCTCGAACATGCCGTACGTGAAGATCTCAATCTGAAGACTCCAAGGGTTTTCGGAGTACTCGATCCTCTTAAGGTAATTATTACCAACTATCCGCAGGATAAGGTTGAAGAAATGGAAATAATCAACAATCCCGAAGATGAGGCAATGGGTTTACGAAAAGTCCCTTTCAGCAATGAGATATATATTGAGAGGGATGACTTCATGGAAAATCCACCGCATAAATTTTTCCGTCTCGCTCCCGGGACAGAAGTCCGTCTAAAAGGCGCTTATATAATCCGCTGTGAATCATTTAAAAAGAATGACAAGACCGGGATGATTGAAGAGGTTTCCTGTACCTATGATCCCGCAACCAAAAGCGGAGAACATTTATCGGAAAAGAAGGTCAAAGGAACACTTCACTGGGTCTCGGCACGCCATGCCATTGATGCAGAAGTAAGGCTCTATGACAGGTTATTCAACCATGAGGATCCGGCCGGTCAGAAAGATACGGATTACAGGGAATTCCTAAATCCCGACTCTCTCAGGATACTTACAGGTTGTAAGCTTGAACCCTCTCTTATTTCAGCAAAATCCCCGGATAAGTTCCAGTTCCAGAGACTCGGCTACTTCTGTGTCGATCCGGATTCAACTCCATCAAACCTTGTCTTCAACCGGACAGTTTCGTTAAAGGATACGTGGGCGAAGATAAGCAAGGGGTGAGGTTGAGCGATGAGCGATGAGCGATGAG
>JAKQPD010000214.1 GCA_029564935.1 Bacteroidota bacterium | reverse complement strand
AACTCCCTCATTTCCCAGTGAACCTATAAACAAACCAACTATTGCCGGACCAGCAAAAACAGATAATCCTGCTCCGAGATTAAGTATTGCAATAGCGGCGCCTTTATCGCTTTTAACAAGAGACGGAACAAGTGCCGACAGCGGAACATAACCCGAGAGTGTAGCTCCCCAGAGGACACCTGTCAGTAATACTATCCAGAAATTATTTCCGGACAGTTGGGGAGAATAGAAGAATAATAGTGTCGTGATCATGCAGCCAACACAACCAAACCAGGTTATAGTTTTCCTCCATCCCAGCTTATCACCGACAAAGCCGAAAATAAGGTTGAAAATTATGTTGGCAGTAAATATTGTTCCCCAGATTTTCAGCCAGTCCGCGGTTGAAAAACCTTTGCCTGCAAGGTAAACGGGAAGGAAAACCGGAAATGCAAACTGGGCAGTGGTATTAATAATCCTGACTATTCCTCCAAGAAGAACTTTTGGTTCTTTTTTTACTATGGTCAGGCCATTTAACAATTCGCGGAATTTATTTATTGATTTCTCATCCTTTCCGGATGGAAATGATGCCTTGTTAATGACAATAGCGAATAATCCTCCGATAGCTACCCAGAGTAGTGAACTCCATAAGGTGTTAATATTTCCAAGGTGTTTTATCGCCCAGATTGAATAGTAAGTTCCCAGAACGTTCAAACCGCCTGTAAAGATAAACCAGAACCACCCGACAGCCCGGCCAAGCTTTTCCTGAGGACTGACATATGCGATCCATACCAGGAATGAATAGGCAAAAAGCGGATAGCCGAAGCCACGTAATGCATAGGTAGTGACCATCACGGGGAAATTTAAATCTTTTACCCCGAATCCGACAAAGCCAATGGTCCCGAAAACATAAAGTACCAGACCGGCAAGCATGGTTTTTTTCGGACCGATGCTTTCCGCCATAACACCTGAAAACCATGATGATATTGCAATAATAATTCCGTAAACGGTAAACAGGAAAGCTGATTGTTCTATACTCATTCCCCTGTCGACCAGGTAGGGACTTAACCATCCCAGTTCAATACCGTTACCCATCATAAAGATCAGTATCCCCAGATATCCCCAGCCTAATTGTCTGGGCATTCCTATTTTATCCAGGAAAGAAGCGTTGGATTTATTCATTTTATTCAGAATTTATCTTTTTATTTTGAAATGCAAGATACAAAACACTGTCCGATCAAATTCGAAATTCAAAAATATAATATGTCTTCAGGGACTGGTTTATTTAACTTTCGGGCCAGTTTGTTTCAATTCCCTGGCTCCGGATAAGATTCTGGAATTCATCAAGCAGTTCTCTGCTTTCGCGTACAGCCCGTGCAGGTGCATTTTTCGTTTTGCAGAAGGCAACAAGGCAACCGGCTGCTTCCCCGATGCTCCATTCAACAGGGTGAAGTCTGTAACAACCATTAGTTATATGGGTTGTACCTATGTTCTTGTTAGC
>JAKQPD010000158.1 GCA_029564935.1 Bacteroidota bacterium | reverse complement strand
ATTAGGATGATTCTGGAATCCGAAGTCGGCTCCGAATCTGCAGACACCGTAACCAACTATCCCCACGCGGATCTTTCTGTCGGAAACAGGTACCCAGCCTTCCGATCTGTCTGTCTCCGGAGCTCTCTCAAATCCCTGAATTGGAACCGGCTCTGTTGATGTCTGAGCAGTTTTTCTGCTCGTTGAGCAACCATACTGGTACAACCCCAGCGCCGCGGCAGCAATCCCTGCTTTCTGCAGGAATGCGCGCCTGGGAATGGCTTTTATTGAAGATTTTTCATTCATCCTTTCTGTATTCTTTGGTTAGTAATTTTATTATCAGAACTTTTTACATTTATCTTTAAAGAGACGGAAGACCGAAGACGGAAGTCCGAAGACGGAAGTCGGAAGAAGGAAATCGGAAGAAGGAAATCGGAAGTCAGATGTCAGAAAGCAAATATAATTCTGACTTCAGATTTCGGACTTCGGACTTCGGTCTTCGGTCTTCGGACTTCGGTCTTCGGACTTCTTTCACAGTGCCACAGTGCCACAGTGCCACAATGACACTAAGGCACTAAGGTACACAAAGGACTCTTTGGTCCGATCTCTTTGAAGGGGATCGGCTGTAATCCATAATTTTTCATTGTTTCCGGGGAACAAAAAATTTCTATGTTTCTGTTTTCAGAATCAACTGAATAATTGTTTTTGAAAACCGGAGAATTATTATTCCTCAGGAACGTATTTTTACAATCCACGATAAGGTTATTGATTACGAAATTCTTATCAGGATCGGCCCGTAGATCTTTCAGTAAGGGGTATTTTTCAAGATACAGGGACGAGTTAATATTCACTTCATCGTAGATCTTCGTTTTAATAACAGGAGAATCAAGCTGTTTTAGCCACCTTTCTTCTCCCCATGGTGAGAAGCTGACTGCTGCAAAACACTTATAAAACAGATTGTTTTCGACTACATTGTCTTTCCCGCCATGTATCTGCACTCCTCCGAAATGCAAAGCGCCGCATCTCTCAAAGATATTGCCGTAAATATGAACTCCTGAGATCATATCATCAAGCCTTACCCCGGCGGCTCCATGACGGGTACCTCCTGTAATATCTGACCAATGATTATACCTGATGACAATCCCCTGGTAGGAGGGATTGTAAAATATATCAATACCTCCCTGATCGTCTGACTCATTGACTACATGACTGACCTGGTTATATTCAATCAGGAAGTCGTTGCCTTCGAGCCTCATTGCCGATGAGGAAGAAAACCGTAAACGATTGTTATTGATCCTGATCCCACAGCCTGTCAGGTGTATGGCAGGTTCATAGGTCCGTTTGAAAAGAGAAAAATGTTCAACGATTGAATGCTCCACGAAATGACCGGCAGGGGTAAGGTCTTTACGGTTGCCTCCGGTGATCTTTATCCCGCCATATCCGAACCACCTCAGCAGACAACCAGATATTCCATGATCTGATCCCTCTTGAATATGGATGCCATCCCGCCCAAACCGTTCAATCCTGCAATCAGAAATCTTACAGTTATTTCCGTCACTTATCAGAACAGCGCTGCCCCGGCTTTCCTGAAGTGCCAGTCCCTTTATTGTGATATATGAACAATTTCTTAATTCGATCATATAAGGAGCAGTGAACATAGTAAGCCGTACCTCTGCTTCTGCAGGTTTGATATTTTCCGGGGGATACCAGTATAATAATCCCGTAAGCCTGTCAAGATACCATTCACCGGGCTTGTCCATCTCACAGAACAGGTTAAGTCCGTAGTATCGCAGACTGTCTTTATACCCATACCTGTGAAATGGTTCCTGAATAAAAACTGTCCGGGATAAGGTATCTATTCTTTCAACTTTATGATACTCCTCACTCCAGTCCCAGTACCAGTAACCTCCTGTTCTGATATCATTTTCCGGTGCCCAGCGGTTTAACCGTTTATCGGTATATTCAAAAGCTCCTTCCAGGGTGCCTCTCTCACCGGTATAGGTGGGCGGGAGCTCAGTTTTTCCTCTTGAAACACCTGCTTTTGTAAATGCGTCATCAGGCCACCGGGCAAGTGTCTGAAGGCTGCTGTTACAATATAATTCAGGTCTGGAGCCAGGCGCTGTAGGATCGCCATAATCAGTGATCCCCGATCTTTTCAGATCTGTTACATATATCTTGTTACGGACAGCAGGATCCAACAGGTTCAGCTTCGCTTTATCCTTAAGTACTTTCCATTTTTTCAATGCTGTACTTCCTGTGAAAACGGGCTTCTTTCCGTTTCCGGACGTGTAAAGAACCGGTGCATTTTCGCTGCCTGAATCTTCTGATGTAAAAATCACCGGACTATTCAGATTATAGTAACCTTCACCAATATAAACCACTACAGGCTGCTCCTTAAGTTCTTTACGTTTAACACGGAGGATATCCCTGGCTTTTTCAAGAGTTTTTAAGGGTGAAATCTGAGTTCCGGGATTCTTGTCATTACCATCCGGAGAAACATATATTTTAAGTGTATCCTCTTCTGCAGCCAATGTATTACATGTAGTCATAAATACACTTAGCAGACAGCCTGTTATAATACCAAAATACTTCATAATTACTTTTATATTAGTATATTGCTTGTCATTACAGTCCGACCAAATTTAATAAATGTTAGTTAACTTATTTCTTTTACTGACATTTTAATTCAGGTCGCCCTGCGCTGCTGAGTATAACCGTCAACTAAGAAATATTTTAGTAACGAAAACTACAGTAATTATTTGGATTATAGGTAAGTAAGTTTCCCCTCCTTAAAAAAAGGAGGGGAAACTTTTGTCTCCAATAACCGTTAGGTTGATGGCTATGCGCCCGAAGCAGGAGCGACCTTTATTTAATCGGACAACAAGGATTCTGTATTACTACTACTCCATCCGTATCTTTTAGTCTCTTTCACCGGATCGAGCCTGATAGATTTAAGGTACATCAGGTTAGTTGTGCTCTGGTCTGCAGGTCTGATCGTTAACCTTATCACTCCGGCTTCAGTGAATTCAAGATAACCGGCCGGAAATTCTTGATAATCATACCAGTCGCCTGTGTGAACAACTGATTGCCGGATCACCTGGTTACCGGCAGCTATTTCATATTTTTCCCCATCCCATTCCTTATTTGCTGCATAGGTGATGTTCACTTTGAATATGCCCGGTTTATTAATTTTTATCATCCATTCAGCAATATCATCCGGTCCGTTCCATTTCGAAATATGAAATCCTCCTTTCCTGTTGAACCTGGTCACTGCTTTTCCTGTTGTTTTTACAGTCAGATAATCGAGCATAAGAGATCCATTTTCATCCTGAAATACTTCGCGGGGAGCAACAACAGGGGCTCCGTTCAGTTCCAGGACAACCACGGAAAGCGGTTTGTCCGGGGCTACTGAAGGAACCTGAATTACAATTTGTTCTTCATTACAGGTGAATGATAATCTCTCTGACTGATCTTTAAGAAGATATGCTGAATTTGCCTGGTTTTTCAGGCCTTGCAATTTTATTTTGCCATCCGAAGGCCAGTCGCGGACATGAAGATAGAGTCTGTTTCCCTTAACTGTGCAATATCCCCAGGGTAACTCGCCAAACGGATTTGCAGTTGTACCGTATATACTTTCAGCATTCCGGGATACCCATGGCCCAACCTCACTGAAAATTCTTTTCGTGGCTTCAGGTATTTCACCATCACCGGTCGGCCCGATGTTTAACAGGAAATTTCCTCCCCGGCTGACTATTTCAACCAGCCTGGTAATAACTGTCTCCGGACTTTTCCAGAGTGTATCGAATTTACTGAAACCCCAGGTCCGGTTAAGGGTCATAGGTGTCTCCCAGTATTCTCTTAATCCTCCCGGCGGCATTCCGTTATCAGCCATGCTCTGATAATCACCCGGCAACTCCTGGTCATAATGTCCTACCCGCCCGTTTATCAGAGTTGCCGGTTGAAGATCGTGAACAAGCCTGACAAATTCCTTTCCCTGTTCAGGAGTGTACATTCCCCTGTCGAACCAGACAAGTCCCACAGGTCCGTAGTTTGTAAGAAGTTCCCTCAACTGTGGTTTTGCTTTTTCTTCAAGATATTTATTAAAGGCAGCTTTGTTGTAAAGATCTGATCCCCAGTCATTATCATAATCCCAGTTATTTCCGTAACCACCCGGATGATCCCAGTCTTCCCGGTGAGAATAATAAAAGCAGAATTTAATGCCATGACGGGCACAGGCTTCTGAAAGCTCTTTCAGCGGATCCCGGCCAAAAGATCCCCATTTGACAATATTATAATCCGAAACTTTCGAATCATACATTGCAAATCCGTCATGATGCTTTGCTGTTATCACAATATATTTCATACCTGTCTCCTTTGCAAGCCTGACCAATTCATCTGCATCAAACCTGACAGGATTCATTTTCCGGGCGATCTCACGGTATTCATTTACCGGGATAGTGAGATTTTTCATTATCCACTCGGCATTCTGGCTGACCGGTACCTGCCGGCCGTTATATTCACCTGCAAGACATGAATATGGTCCCCAGTGGATGAACATTCCAAACTTGGCTTCGCGGAACCAGTCAAGATCCGGACCATCAGGCTCCTGTTCTGAAATATTCTTTTCCGGCACTCTTTCAGACTGATTTCTGCAATCTGAAAAGAAAATTATCAGAAGAAATGAGATCAGCAATGAAGCATAAGAAAATTTCATTCGCAGGTTCTTTTAAAGTTTACGGGAAACAGGTAAACGGTTCATCCTGAACTTCGAAA
>JAKQPD010000156.1 GCA_029564935.1 Bacteroidota bacterium | reverse complement strand
TCTAATGAGTAAAATAATTCTTTTGATTTTCTTCCTTTTAAGTTTATGTTAATTACTCAGAATTATTTTATTGTCATTGGTTCGCCTATTTCGACGATATTATTATCCGGATCATAAAACCTGATTACTTTTTGTTTCCAGGGCATTTCCCTGATTTCATGGATAAACTGAACGTTATATTCTTTCAGCTTTTTAACGGTTTCAGCTAAATCGTCAGAGTCAAAGTAGAGTTCGAAATTGTTTGCACAGTTTGTTATAGGTTTATTGTCAATCAATTTTTGGAAATGCGACGTCAGATGAATGCAAAAACTGCCAAATGAAACATTTTCGCAATAATCTGCTTCTACCTTTTGCCCCAGAACTTCCTCATAAAAATTACGGGACCTTTTGATGTCTGCTACGGTTATTAATGAACTTACAAATCTTGTTGTTACCATTGTTCTCTATTTTTTTTTTACCAAAGAAATGGGATTAATCTGTATTTAACTTCTTTGCAGTAATCAGAATAACCTGGTAATTCTTCCTGTAATGTTTTGTCTTCAAAAGATGTCCTGACAAAAATAATGATCACCATTACAAGTACAGGGATAAGACTAAGTCCTGATCCAAATGCAAATGGCAAAGGGAACGAGCCGAAAAGCATTCCGATATATCCAGGATGCCGTACAAATTTATAGGGGCCTGATTTTATTACGTTTTGCATCCTGTCCTTTTGAATTCGTACAGTACCTTCAAAAAATGGATTGTGAAGCATAGACCAGAGCGAAAAAGCTGCAGATAGAATGTAAAGTATAATTGCGAGATATATGTATTGGAAGGGGAACATGAAAAGATTATATCTTACATCCAGGCCGGCAGTGAGTGGGGTAACAATAATTGCCAGAAAAAAATAACTAAGTATAAGGTATTTGTCTAAAGATTTAGTCCCTTCCTGAACCTTCCCTCGTGAATTTAACAGTTCAGGCGATCTCTTTAGAAGAACAAAACTGAAAACTAAACTACCACAAAAGTATACGCCAAAATAAATCCAGGCTCTTAAATTATTTAACTGTCCGGAAGAAAGAAAGAAGACAATACCTGTCACGATAATCCAGTTAACAGGTGCCAGAAATGCCCTTAATCCTGATTTTGTAAGTTTTTGCATCTTAAAGTAATTAATTTTATTGTTTAAGCAGTTATCTCACAGTTTGTGAATGCTTCATTGATTTTCCGGAACGTTTCTTAATTTGAGGTATAGTTTATTAACACTAACGTCCGTGCCAGGTTGTCGGGCTCGTTAAAATGTTAGTGAGTCAGGATCTTGTCTTGTGTCATAGATTCTAAATATTTCTATTTGAGATCTGGAATCACGATAGAATAGAGAATTGTGTTTTGTCAGGACACATTTTCTGATTTTTCTCTTTTTTAAGATGACTGGATATAGTTTTGGATTAATTGAAATCTGGTCAATCACATTTTCTGTCAGCTCAATAAAATTTAAGGCACCTTTTGAATCCCGGTTTTGTCCAGGTATTCCAGAATGGCAGCAAAATCACTTTCGGCAAGCGGCGGCCAAATAATTTGCTTAGGCATTTGAGTATTTCTTACGAAACTTATCTAAGACAGCTTTATTGGATTTGCCTTTGCCGGATTCTATTTCTTCAATTGCTTCGAAAAGTCCTTTTTTTTGGGTGTCTGAAAGCTTTTCCCAATCGGTAATATCCTTTTTGCTGTTGAGATAATTCATCATAAGACCGTAAAACTCCTCAAGTCGATTCTTTTCGAGTGAATCGATCTGCCTGAATATTTTGAGTTTTAAATCAGAAACTGTCATGATGCAGATGTTTTCGCAAAGATACAGAATTTTGCTGGTTGGTCGTCGGTACGGGCAGGAACTCCGCCTGCAACCTGACGGGAGTCTGCCGGCCCGACGGTATGTTTTAGTAAGCATGACAACTTGTCCAACCTTAAGCGGGAAACTTATTATCCCTACAGCCCTACTTATAAGGCATTGGCGTTATTTATTTTTTTTGTCGCAGTATTTTGATTGGAGGTTGTCAGTAAATAGTTTAACGTCATCGACTAATAAGATCTGGCCATGACCATCGATTATTGTACCAATATTATTTGTCCTCTTTGTTATCTGGTTGCGATCTTTTTCTTATGGCAGTCATGTATTTTAAGGTTGTAGCCGCCGCTGATGCCTGACGGCCCTGGAATGTGGAGGTTGTGTTACCCGACGACAGCACCGGGCACCCGCCAGGGGGGCGGGCCAAAAAGCTGTCACACTATGCCACGGCAAAGCGGAGCGCATTATTTCCTTTTTTTAGCTATTACATATCCAAAACTTACCCATCTGCCATCATCAACTTTTAATGTCATGGGATCACCCTCCGGGTTATTTATGCATCACAGCACAGCCCCGTCAGTCACACAAGCAAAATATAAACAAAGTATTTAACGTACTGAAATAATGCCTGTTGCTGAAATTCTACAATTGACGCTCAATTTACAAATTATTCCGGGACATTGGGAACCGAAGTCGGATATAAATGATTCATCAAACTAATCCATTGAGAGCTTTTACTTAAGTTCAAATTTGATAGGCACACTGTACCATACGGGGACAGGTTTTCCTCCCTGCTTGCCTGGTTTAAATAATGGTAATGTTTTCACAACTCTTATTGCTTCAGCATCAAGTTCAGGATCAACACCTTTGGAAACACTGACCTTATCAACACCACCCTTGGAAGTTACACAGAACCTGATAAATACCCTTCCCTGTATGTTATTCTCTTTAGCAACTTCGGGATAGTTTGTATTTGCTGCTATGTATGCTAAAAGAGCTGCATCGCCACCAGGGAACATTGGCATCTCCTCAACAACCACAAACGGTTCGGGTTCAGGTTCTTCTTCCTGTACCTCTTCCTTTATTTCCTCAACGAATTCAACAACCTCTTCATTCCTGATTTCAACCTGCGCCTCATCGGCCGTCATAAGTTGTTGAGCTTCTTCAGGTTTAATGGTGTCAACAACTACAGGAGGAACATATCTTGCCTGCTGTACCACATCCTGTGCAGGAGGTGGAGGAGGTGGTGGAACGATCGTTTCGTTGGGCTGGTCAAGATTTTCCATTTCTATCTCAACCTGTCTTTCTGCAAGCTTCTGTCCGCTCTCAAGAGCTTTTGCATTCAGATATGGCAAAATGATTGCGGCAGACATAATGATCACACTTATAAAAAGTGCAATTAGTACATTCCGGTTGTAATTCTTACGCAGTTTGTAAGCTCCGTACTCCTTGTTCCTGTATTCAAAAACTATATCATCAAATACAGGAGCTCTGATTTTCTTTTTTTTCATGACATTTTTTGTTTGGTTCGATAGTCAGAAGGTTCTTCTTTTGGTTTTTAAATTAATTTATACCAAATATACAACTAATATATTAGTTACACAACTAAAAACTTAATTTATTTATATAATACACTTCAGTTTTATTAGTTACATATTAATGAAGAGCCCGATCCTATAGAGCATAGCCGTCAACCTAATAATCAGGGGATGTATTGGATTTGTGGTTGATTATTTTTATTTTTAGATAAACAAATTTCACAGAGAGGACACAAAATGAAAACACCCGGGCGAAATTTTATAAAAGCTTTTGCGAAACTTCTTATCGTATTAATTTTAATTCCGGAAATCTTTCCGGTCACAACCCTGGCTCAGCCGTTACAAACCGGCGACAGTAAGCAGAATAAAAAATATGCATATTCATTTAAATCCCTTTCCCGGAAGACTGATACCGACAGAATGCAGAGAGGTCTTTTTTACCTGTCGCAGAGCCTGCCCCGGCGTGTGCTGAACTGGAGCGTTCCGGGACATAATCTGTCCAGCCTTGAAGAAGCTGATCTATGGCTCATTCAACAGCTTACAGGCTATGGTTATCAACCTGAAAAGGACGCGACTCAGGTACGTGCCTTTGGAAGGGATCTTACAAAACCGCTGGCTCATCAATACGCTGCTCCTCCTGAGGACGCTCCCTGGTTCACGGCATGCAATATCATTGCCGAAAGACCAGGAAAAACGAATCCTGACGATCTGATAGTCGTGATAGCACATAAAGATTCACAGAGCTGGATAGCATCTCCCGGAGCCAATGATAATGCTATTGGTACCTGTGGAGCTCTTGAACTGGCATATCTTTTAAGACGGTTTAAACCAGATCACACAATCCGTTTCATCTTTTGCAATGAAGAGCACACGCCATGGACCAGTGTCACAGCAGCAGAAAATATCAAATCGGCCGGGAAGGATGTCCTTGCAGCCATCAATCTTGATGGTATTGGGGTAAAATCACCACAGCAGGCCGGACACCTGACCAATGTCACACGATTCACAACTCCTGAAGGAGAAAAACTGGCTGATCTTATGGACAGGTTGAATACCTTCCATAGCCTGAAACTGGTACAATCAAAATACCGGAGTGAACATCCCGGCGATGATGACGGTTCGTTTATAAATGCAGGATTCCCCTGGGCAGTATTAAATATAGGTTCAATGCCTTATGCTGATCCAAATTATCACCTCGAAACTGATACTCCGGATAAAGTGGATATCAAAAACGCTGAACTCACTGTCAGGCTGACTCTGGCCGCAATACTATATCTTGATACTTTCGGAAGGCCGGATTGAGGTGACTTCAGGTCAGTCAAAAATCTGGTGATGAAATTTAACAGACAGGAATAATTTCAAAATAAATATCTGATTTTAAATACTTAGATTGTTCTGGTCGAGAATCTAATCCTGCTGAAACATTCCGGTTTATGTGTGTCGTATACACCATGCTTGTTCATAGTCCATGCGGGATGAGGATTTACTTCCTGTCCCGATGGAGTCATTTTCTGAAAGCGGCCAAGAAAGATCTTCCAGATATCACCGTCTTCCGGAGGCAAAGTTCTGCCATTTGCAAGCCATTTAAGGCTTTTCCACGGAATAGCTATTTCCACTGCCCATCCTTTATCGATATCGGAATTATCATTTAAAGTGCCGTCAATTTTAACAGCTGTTTTCAATCCGGGAAGATCATAATCCAGGAATGCCCATCTCAATCCCCTCGGATGTTTTCCCCACCAGAAATATTTTCCTGTGCGGTCATAATCCCCTCCGAAAGTCATGGAGGTTTTCTTAAATACATCGAACTCCGGAACGTCAAATTTCCCTCCTTTTTTATAAGCATCCCGCCAGATAAAGAAGACTTCATATATTGTATTTAAAGCATTTATTTCCAGTTCGTAATAACAATCTCCTCCATCAATAAAAACTTCAAGATCATTTTCGAGGAAGATGATTGAGTCCCTTTCTGTCTGGGTTGCAAATACAAACGGTTCTTCTGCCCGGATTCCGATATAAAGAAATTCTTCATTCCAGAGAGCAACTGCCCGGGTATCATATAGTCCGGGTTCTCCCGTTACCATATCAACAAACCTTCCTGATTTGTTTGCCTTTAACCAGACCGGTTTTGAGAGATCGCCGTTGATCTCAATTGATTCAGTTATCCTGTTACAGGTATAATCTGTTATTTCATTATCACTGCAACCATAATTTATTTCTGATTTCATGTCTGTGATTAAATTGAATTGCAAAGATGGATCTTTATTCTCAGACATGAAAAAAGCTGTCAAGGCTGTTCCCTTTTTTCATCCTGTAATGATAGAAAAATAACAACAAGGTAACCGCAAAGATTGACACAGCAGCAATGAGTGACCAGCGTAAATCCACAATACCTTTCAGATAATTATCCAGAGTCATTTCTATTATTATCAGTAATCCGGATAATACGATTAATCCTGATGCAACAACGTTCAGCCCTTTCAGACGTGCATATTTATAAATGATCATTACTATACCTGTAACCAGAAATGCCGAAACAGTTATCGGAAGAGCTACGGGAAAGAACCATTCCTGACCGCCTGAAAGCAGATCTATTAAATAAAGAGCTGACAGAATTGTGATCATCAGAGCCGATACCATTATCAATGACCATTTACTGGTAAACAGAACAAGGGTCAGAATAATCCAGGCTGTCAGTACTGATATACCGGAATAAAGCGACCAGTTCAGACTTTTATTTGTTATCAGATCCACGATTGTACAAACGGCTATCCCGGAGAACGCAATTATTCCATTTAATTCCCATAGAAATTTCCTGGTTTCTTTTTTGTGAAGCTGCATGACTTCGGGAGTATTTACAGAAGGATGATTGTTCTTCTCACTGTTATCCAGCGGATCCCTGCCGCAAAGAGGACAAATATTTAATCCGTCATCAAGTTCAACACCGCAATTGGCACATAAAGTCATGACAAATTTTATTAATCGTTTTTTAAAATCTTAACATGAATACCTGAATCCGACAGATGCTTTAAAATATGCCGTTCCAGTTCATTTGACTGTGTTATATTACTAAAACATATCCTTAATTTGTCTTTAAATGAAATCAATCCGCTTCCAACTTTTACTTTTGAATTCTGTGGTGGTGGTATAATCTCGAAGGAATCGATCATTTCATTCATCTGATCAGGAAGTGTCACCATCCCGAGATTTGTTACCAGTCCGCTAAAACGTTTTGAGGCAAGTCCCCTGTAAACAGCAGCCATGGCGATCTTTTTAATGAAAAGCGGCAGTATCCTGATGAAGACAAGCTTTTCATAGCTGACATTGGATGACATAAACCTGGATATCTGTTTGATATCGGAGCCTATCTGAAGCTGATGATGTACCGAATGAAGTATCTCTTCAAATGTATATGTACCCAGCCTGAGGTCTATTTCCGGAAGGACAAAAAGAGAAAAATTGCGCATAGTCCTGCTTGGAAATTTCTTTCTCATATTAACAGGGACCTCAATTCTCAATACCCTGTTTATTTTCTTTCTCTTTTTTGATGAGGAAGAGATAAAGATCTTCTGCAGTGCAAAATGATAGACTGCAACAAAATATTCTGTAACAGATACTTTCAGTTTCCGGGTTAGTTCGATGATTTCGTGTGTCTTTACCTCGGCACGCAAAACTTTCAGCCGGGGCCGTTGATTAAGCTTAAAAGGCAGGTGCCATGCCTTTACTAACTTCGAAGGAGGAGGCAGCTTACGGAAGTGCTTTAAATATCCGTCTTCGAACTCTTCATTTGATATGGGTGTGCCGGGTAAAATTATTTCTCCCGGGGAACTTATATTTCTGCCGGTGAGCGTGAGATAAGTATATAGCAACGATTTCAGATATTCCAGGGCACCCCCTCCGTCGGTCAGTATATGAATAAATTCGGCAGATATCCTTTTCCCTTTGACGATGACCCTGTAAAGAGGTTCGTTTTTTCTTTTTACTTCAAAAACAGAACATGGGATCTTCTCATCACTCTGTATCCGGGGTTGCTGATCTGTAAACTCAAGAAAATGCCAGAAAAATCCACTGCCAAGTGATACATTGAAATATGGGAATCTCCTTGATGTAATCTGAACTGCTTCCCTGATGGCAGTATATTTAACAGGTTCTTTCAGTGATGCGGTTATCCGGAATACGGATGTCAGATCTTTTGATATGATTGCAGGGAATAACTTTGCGGCATTATCAAGCTTCAGCCACCCTTTTTCCTTTAACGAATTAATATTATCGGCTTTCTCCGGCATCTTTTTCAACTAACCTTGAATGGTTTTTAAAGAACGACCATATAACCTCAGTGGCATCAATATCTCTGGACGTTTTTCCTATTATTTTTGCAGGCAGATACTGTATACCCCCCGGCCAGGTATGCCCGCCGCCATCTATCGTGTACAGGATCACTTCCGATCTGTCAGTTCCGCCGCTATACTCTTTCCTGATCACTTTTGTACCATCTTCAGGGTCTATGTCCGGCATGACTGTCACGACCGGTATGGTTGAGCAATTATTTGCTTTTACCCAGAATCCCACAGATTCTTCAACAGATAATACCTTACCCAGTTTTACTTTGGAAAGGCTTCCGTGAATATCTCCCCCGTCAAAGGGTACCAACGGATCTTCTGTATTATTTATTGCCAGTACTGAGACCGGCATATATCCCGGGCATTCGGTAAAGAACAGGTGTGGTATATTACCATCAACGGGGGCTATTGCAGTTATCTTATGAGATAATTCACAGGCAAGCCTGTAAGACATTATTGCCCCGTTTGAAATGCCGGTAATATAGACCCGGCCAGGATCAATGTTATAATCCCTGATCATTGAATCGATCAGAGCTGAAATGAAGCCGACATCATCAATATTTTCCCGGTGAGCCCGGTCATTTGATTCTTCATCAGTCCGGCCATCGTTCCAGTTAAGTTCTATACCATCGGGATATACGACTATGAATCCATCCTTTTCAGCCAGTTTGTTAAATCCCTTACGTGTCAGGAGTATCATACTGTGACCGTTACCTCCCCTGCCATGTAAAGCAATAAGCAGGGGTACCGGTACAGATTTGTTATGAAATGACGGCACATAAAATTTATATGTCCTTTTCAGATCATCATGAAAAAATGAGGCTCTATGAGTAATACCGGCAGGTACTGCGGGGGATAACAGATTAATTCCGGCCAGAAACTTAACTATTGCAGGATATGTGGTCTTATTAAATGATTTAAGTTTTTTATTTATCATTTTTTCAATTACAATTTATATTGCAATATCGGCAGAATTCGCGGATTAAGCATAATAGTGAAAAACTTTGGCAGAAGGTTCGCTATTATCCGGGGTCCTGGCAGATAATGAATAAGATTTAGCTAATTCAATAGAGAGGCCAGCCCTTTGTCTTCCTGAAAATTATGAACCATGAATACTGGTAATATTCTCCGGAATCTTTGTTCATCCTCGACATATCTGCTTTCAGCGGGAAGGGGACCAGAACATCATGACCCTTATTCCAGTTGGCCGGAGTCATAACTTTATGATCATCTGCCGTCTGAAGCGCAATAACAGTTCTCAGAAGCTCATCCATATTTCTGCCGACTTCCTGAGGGTAAAATAATTCAGCCCTGATCTTATTGTCGGGATCAATTATGAATACTCCCCTGACATCACGGTTATTATCTGATTCACAATGAATCATCCCATATAATTTGGCTATGACAAGATCCGAGTCATCAGCAATCGGGAACAGGATTTTCTGCCTTGAATTATTTTTATATTCAATGGTCTCAAGCACACTCTTCCATTGATGATGCGTATCCAGGGGATCTGTTGAAACAGTCAGTATCTTTACGCCGAGGTTTTCAAACTCATCCTGAAGCTTAGCAATTTCTATAAGTTCAGTCGAACAGACTGGTGTAAAGTCCATCGGGTGACTTAATATCATCTTCCAGTTCCTTCCGAAATCATCAGGGAAATGAATTGTACCGGATGTCGATTCAGCAGTAAAAGGAGGAGCGGATTCCCCTATTAACGGGATACGGAAATCCCTTACAGCGGTTCTTTTTTCCGGCTTATCAGTCCCGCCCCGGATTATATTTATCAGAGAGAACATAATTTCAATCAGTTAGATTGTTTATTCGTATCATTAATGTTCGGTCATGTACAATAACGGAATAAACTTAACCAGAGTAATTAAACATAAACAGGAAAATATTGTTCGTAAGAAAGGTTGTTTTAACATTTCTGCAGCATTCCTTTGTTGATATACCAGGTGATTATTGGAAGTATGAAAGGCAAACATGCCACTCCTGAAGTATTATTGTGTATTAATTGTAATATCTTTAGGCTAAATCCAATATTATGGCTGATTTAAGAATTTATACGGTAACAATAGTGATTTTACTTTTCTGTTCATGTAATCCTTCAGGTAAAGTAAATAACTATTCATTGAATGATGAATTATCACTTGTTGTAAGCAAAAGATATCTGAACCTTCCCGTATCTCACAAGGAAGATCAATCCGCAATGAGCTTTGTTGTCGACGGGAAACATGAACTTGATTTTGTGATCAGGCTGGCGCCGGCAGACCCTGATTACTGGGTGTTTTACGATATCAGCAAATACAAGGGTAAGGAACTTGAGATATCTTATTCAGGAAATAAGGCAGGACTGGCTAAAATATATCAGGATGATTTAATTAATGGGCATGACAGCTTATACAGGGAAAGCAACCGGCCTCAGATACATTTCACTTCAAGGCGGGGATGGAACAATGATCCCAACGGACTGGTTTTTTATGAAGGTGAATATCATTTATTTTACCAGCATAATCCTTTCGAGCGCGAGTGGCAGAACATGAGCTGGGGTCATGCGGTAAGCAGGGATCTTATTCACTGGGAAGAATTGCCCCTTGCCCTGGTCCCCGATTCCCTGGGTACAATGTTTTCGGGATCAGCTGTTATCGATTACGAAAACACTTCGGGCTTTGGAAAAAACGGAATTCCTCCTCTGGTGGTGATCTATACTGTCGACAGTCCTGACAATGAACGCCAGTGTATTGCCTGGAGCCTTGACAGGGGCAGAACTTTCACAAAATATTCAGGTAACCCGGTTATCGATTCCAAAGAAAAGTGGCTTACCAAAGATCTCCGTGATCCTCATGTTTTCTGGTATAAGCCGGGTGGATTCTGGGTGATGGTATTGTATGAGAAGGATGGTAATTCAATTTATACTTCTTTAAATCTTAAGGAATGGGAATATCAAAGTCATACAACAGGCTTTTTTGAATGTCCGCAACTGTTTGAACTGGCGGTCGATGGTAATCAGAATAATAAAAAATGGATTATGTATGGCGCTTCAGGGACCTATATGATTGGCAGATTCAACGGTAAACAGTTTACCCCTGAATCAGGCAAATATTATTACGGAAATGGTGCCTTGTATGCTGCCCAGACATACAATAATATTCCTGACTCTGACGGCAGACGGATTCAGATAGGATGGGGAAGGATAACTCATCAGGGAATGCCATTTAAACATATGATGCTGCTACCGACAGAGCTTACCCTGAGAACAACCAAAGAGGGGATAAGGATGTTCAGCGCTCCCATAAAAGAAATTGATATGTTGCAGGAAGATAAAATGGAGTGGAATGATCTTGATGCTGCTGAAGCATCTGAGGCTCTTAAGGAGTTCAATAAAACAATATCATGCCGGATAAAAATGAAGATCAGATTATCTCACCCTGTTGATGCAGGGCTCAGTCTGGACGGTCAGCAGATCTTCAGGTATGACATGAATAATAACCAGGTGAATGGTTTGTTTTATTCTCCCGAAGACCGGACAAGCATGGAAATAAGTGCTGATATAATTCTGGATAAAACCTCGGTTGAGGTTTTTGTTGATGATGGTGCATTTTCTTATGCGATAGAAAGAAAAGCTGTTCCCGGCAACACTGATGGGTTCAGATTTTTCGGAAGGGATCTGAAGGTGAAGGAAATGAAGTTCTGTTTGATGAGATCTATCTGGGAGATTAATTGAGAAAAAACGTATTAAAAAACGTATTATAATACGTAGATCATGGCTTCAGCATTTCAACCGCCTGTTTAAATTCGTTTTCTGTTATTCTATTTTTTGACAAATGTTGCCCTGGCAACAGCTCGGCCGGCAGAACCGGTAATTGTTATTCTGTAAATGCCTTCGCCAAGTCCTGATACATCAACAGAATAATGATCTGCTTCGATGAAGGAGAATTTTTCTACGGAAACTATTCTGCCTGTTTCATCAAATATTTTAATAAAGAGATCTCCGGGCTGATCAAGGGAGATGAGCTTCATATTGACCATGTCTGAAGCCGGATTCGGGAAAACCATCAGGTCGGGGGTCAGCATTATCTGGTCTCTTATCCCGGTGGTAGAGGTATGATATGTTATGGTATCTCTCATGTAAAGTCCCCTGTTCCCGTTTTCATCAACAGCTCTTATCCAGACATAATATTTCTTCAGATTAACGAGAGAAGAAACAGGAACCGAGAAAGTCACGGAATCGAGGGTTATATGAGGAGAAGGAGTGAAATTACTCACTGAAAACAGGGAGCCGCTTGCTCCGGCTTCATCTTCAAAATAATATTCAAGTGATTTAATATCCAGAGGTACACTGGAATAGCTGAAGAATGTTGTCTTCGTAATGTGTGACCAAATACCGTTTGCCGATATGGCAGCTGCCTCGAGAAAATGAATTCCCTCCGGCAATGAAGAAACATCAGGTTCCAGATCCATGATCACATCGGTTGATGGTGTCGGGAAGGTTCTGTTCGTCCATGGCTCTGCTCCCGTTAAGGCATCGATCCTGTACCGGAACGAGGCAATATTCGAAAGCGGCCAGGGTTTCAGAAATGCTCTTGTAACCGGATGTGACCAGCCTCTTGTCCAGAGGGTATCACCTGCCCGGAATGTAATAAGGTGAAATCCCGGAGAAAGAACCGCAACATTCAGTTCAGCCGTTATCTCTGTACTCCCGGTATTGAATGGTGCATTTATTGAAATACCCTGCCCCAACCCGACGGCAGCGTTATCAAAAACATATTCAACCTCTCCGACATAGGCACCCACAATAAACTGGGATGTTGCATTTAAGGCTATCCCAAACAATAACAAAGATAAAAATGCACGCATGGCTACCAGCCTTTAACTTTAATGGTCATGGGAAGTTTGCCATCGGGCCTGACATAACTGCTTACATTCAGTTCATAGATTACCGGGCCGACAGGCAATCCTGACAGAATATATGGTTTCGGTCCTCCGTAAGCACCGCAGTCAACACCTCCTTCGCCGGCAGCGAGAGCCGGGCTTCCTGCTTTCAGTTTCCATTTACCATCGGTGCTTTCAGTAGCATCCCCCACAAACAATGCAGTTGCGCTGACATTTGCCTTATTATTGTTGGCTGTACCGAAATGATCGGAAATTGACATATTGTAGATGATTGCAGCATCTGGGGAAGGGAGGTTGATGCCAGGTTTTTCTGTGGTAAATATTATGTTATTCTTCATCACAAAACCTGTCGGTATGTTGATGTAAGTGCTGGTAAAGATGTTATTAATAAAAGTACCGGTACAACCTGACAAAAAATTAACATCACCTTTGATAATACAATTTGTCACAACAAGGTTAGTCACCAGATTTGATGATACAGACGTATATTGTGGCGTTTCTTTAAAGTAGCATTCGGAGATATAGATATTTTGTAAACCATCATTTATTGGCAGGTATTGCAGATTGCATCTTCTGATTGTAATATTACTTACACTGATATCAATCATATATGTATGATCAATACCCATTACAACAGCGCCGGAAGATCCGCTATTAAATTTATACATGCCTCCTAACCGGGCTGGTAATTTATTTGCAGAAATTCCGGGATTTTCATCCAGAAAATATCC
>JAKQPD010000152.1 GCA_029564935.1 Bacteroidota bacterium | reverse complement strand
ATCATCGCAACCGGCCACGGAAATTCAATATTCTTAAGAATTTCATATCCAGACTGAGGATGATTTTTTATCAGAGAAAATTCTATGTCAGAAAGTTTACCCGGTTTTGAGAGAATTTCAGCCGGAACAGATATCTTTCCGATATCATGAATAATTCCGGCCATCCTTAGTCCGTCTTTTATGTCATCCTTCAAATTCATGTAATCCGCTATCTTTCGGGCGAGCTCGGTTACTCTCTTCTGATGACCCGCAGTATAAGGGTCCCTTGTTTCGACAGTCACCGCCATTGCCTGAATAATTCCGCCCATAGCCTTTCTAAGCATCATAAGAGTATTTTGTATCTTGGCTTCATTCTTCGCACGCTCTGTTACATCACGGAAAACGAAAATTCCTCCGCTGAAAGAAAGAGTCTGTGAATTTACCTTATCATACTGATATTCAATATCAGCGGCTCTCCCGTCAGGTCTTTCGTAACGGCTCAGACAAAGAGTTCCTTCCTGAGGAAAGGTTTTTTTATCAGTTCCGTCTGTGCCGAAAATATCATAGAGATTTTTATTCTCAAGATCACCTTCACTTAGTCCTGTAATATTACATGCTGCAATGTTTGAGAAAAAAATATTGTAATCATCATCTGTTACTATGACTCCGTCGCCTATGTGCTTCAAGACAGCCGAAAAAAGAACTTCTCTTGCACCTGCTGCCATTTCGGCTTCTTTTTTATTAATTGCCATTTCAACAGAAGCAAAAAGATCGTGCTCAGCAAACGGCTTAAGAATATAACCGTAAGGTTCAGCAACTTTGGCACGTTCCAAAGTTTCCCTGTCTGCATAAGCCGTGATAAAAATCACCGGAATGTTGAAATTTTCCTTAACTGTTATCGCTGCGCTAATTCCGTCCACTTCGCCTTTGATGCGGATATCCATAAGAACAAGATCCGGCCGGTGCTTTTCTATTTCAAAAAGAGCATCCTCTGCATTTATTGCGCATGCAGGTATTTCATAACCTTTAGCCGAAAGAAAAGCACTCATGTCGGCGGAAGAAAGAACCTCGTCTTCAACAATTACTATCTTACGTTTTTCACCAGCTTTTCTTTTCGAATAAAAGTTAAACATCAGACCTCATATTTTGGTGCTTTGATTCTGCTTTCAGGCGGAACGCTCTCAGTAATCCAGCAGTTTCCGCCTATCTGACTGCCTCTGCCGATAGTTATCGGCCCCAGAATCGTTGCATTGGCATAAATTATAACATCATCCTCAACTCTGGGATGACGGACAGTTCCTTTAACGGGATTACCGTTCTCATCAAGCGGAAAACTCTTAAAACCGAGAGTTACTCCCTGATAGAGACGTACATTATTTCCTATAACTGAAGTCTCTCCGATAACAACACCTGTTCCGTGATCTATAAAGAAACGCTCACCGATTTGAGCTCCTGGATGAATATCGATTCCGCTTTCAGAATGCGCGAGTTCAGAGATCATTCTCGGTATGAGAGGAATTTCCATCTTATAAAGTTCGTGTGCAATTCTATGACTCGTAAGCGTTTTAAGGCTCGGATAACAGAATATCGCCTCACCGGCGCTTCTCGCTGCAGGATCACCTTCATATGCCGACATAGCATCCGAAGCGAGAATCGAACGGATTTCAGGGAGCTTCTCTATAAGAAGTCTTGCCGCTGAAACAGAACGGTCCTCACAGTAATTGCAGTCACGGGACGCCTTCTCAGGGCAGTCAAAACAGAATCCGCGCCTGATCTGCTTGGTTAGCCTGCCGTAAATTCTGTCGAGGGCAGCGCCGATCTGATATTCCACATTTCCTTCTATCACATCCGGACCGAAATATCCCGGAAACAGCACCGATCTGATATCATCAATAATCTCAGACAGAACAATTGACGAAGGCATGGGAATACTCTTGCTGCTGTGATGATAAACCATCTCAATATTTTTGAAATCTGAAAGTTTTTCCGCAACACTTCTAATAAACATTCCGCCATCCATAAGAACACTCCATCATAATCATATAAAACGAATAATTCAATAAATTAATTGCCCTAATTGTTTCAAGGATAAATTAATTGAGGCTTCATCCCCAAGTAGTAAAAAACCCGCTTTCGCGGGTTTCGTTAAAGATCAAGAATTCTGCACTCTCCGGGACGGATGAAAATCCTTTCCGTTGTTCCCTTATTTTTATAAACAACATCGACAAAGGTATTATGCATAACCGATGAATAAAGAAATGCCTTGTTGTTATCATAAAGAAATAACAGTACATTGCTTTCGCCTTTTATCATGACAGGAAAGTCCGCCATGAACTCGCTTCTGATTTTATTCAGAACTTCAGCCGGAAGCTTTAATATATCCGCAGGTGAATGAGGTATATTAAGCAAATAAAGTATTCCTTCACCCCATTTCTGCTTAATCAAAACAGGAAAAACACCCGAATCGTCTAGACCTACAACGGTATTCCATCCGTCGTTTACCGGCGAAAAGATATCACTGTAAAGAGCACTGTCGCTTGAAGGAAAATAATTCTTGAATCCGCAGATGTCTATCTCATGCGCATAGTTATCCGCCTTGCGGACATTGGCTTTTATTCTGAAAGGTTCAGCTCCCATCTTCGAAGCTTCGCGCCAGAAGCC
>JAKQPD010000298.1 GCA_029564935.1 Bacteroidota bacterium | reverse complement strand
ATTAGGATGATTCTGGAATCCGAAGTCGGCTCCGAATCTGCAGACACCGTAACCAACTATCCCCACGCGGATCTTTCTGTCGGAAACAGGTACCCAGCCTTCCGATCTGTCTGTCTCCGGAGCTCTCTCAAATCCCTGAATGGGAACCGGTTCTGTTGATGTCTGAGCAGTTTTTCTGCTCGTTGAGCAACCATACTGGTACAAACCCAGTGCCGCGGCAGCAATCCCTGCTTTCTGCAGGAATGCGCGCCTGGAAATGGCTTTTATTGAAGATTTATCATTCATCATATCTTTGATTTTAGGATCAATAATTTTTTCTCTTAACCATTCTCCTATCCTCCCGATGTCGCGGGACAGGCTATTCCCCTTAAAAGGTAACCAACCCTATCCCCCCCGATAGCTATCGGGACCTTCCCCTTAAGGCTAAGGGGAAGGGTGTACACTAAAGACACATCTTTAGCACCCCCCTTCCCTTAGCCTTAAGGGAAGGGGGCAGGGACCAAAGAGCAGGAAGCAGGGAGCAAAAAGCATAGAGCAGGGGGCTGAACAGCGCACAGCGCACAGAGCACAGAGCGCAGGGCACAGGGCAAAATAATATTACTGATCAGCCCCCGCTCCCCGCTCATAGCACTCCGCCACTACCGCCCCGACCTTTCCCTGACAAAAAGGGCTGGAAAACCAAATAAGGTACCTCAAAAAATATTACTTTTGATGTGATAAATACCAGACTTATGGATATTCAGGCAAGAAAGATAAATTTCATACAGGAATTCCTTCGGGTTGCTGATGATGAACTTGTAACTAAATTTGAAAAGTTGCTCAAAGTTGAAAGGAAGAAACAGCTTGAAAAGGAGTTGCGACCTATGACAATGAACGAATTCGATGAAATAATTGATAAATCTGAGAACGATTTCAGCAATGGAAGAGTTACAGAATCACGAAATCTTCTTGATCAAATAGATTCATGGAAGTAAAGGTATTGTGGTCAGATACTTCCCTGACTCAGCTTCAGGATATTTTCGATTATTATAGTATCAGAGCAAGTATAGCTGTAGCAAAGAAAATAATAAAGGGAATTGTCAATAGATCTATTTTATTAGAATCCAATCCATTACTCGGAGTTAAAGAACCATTATTAGTCAACAGGCCTTTTGAATGTCGTTTTATTATTGAAAGCAATTACAAAATCGTATACCGATTCAGTGAAAATATAGTTAGAATTGTATCTGTATT
Organism: Bacteroidota bacterium; assembly: GCA_029564935.1. Classification (GTDB taxonomy): domain Bacteria; phylum Bacteroidota; class Bacteroidia; order Bacteroidales; family VadinHA17; genus LD21. The sequence continues at coordinate 2,126 of JAKQPD010000298.1, read as the reverse complement.
CGATTGTAGGCAGAATCCGCAAAAGGTCAAGAAGATAGAAGAATAATCATAGTCCGCTGATGAAATCTTCAGCTTTTCGGGCTTGCTTTTTGCATTCCATTATGAGCTTCTTTTCTTCAACAGCTTCGGCCAGTTCGGGCATAAAAAGCTTCTTGTTCCTTAAACGGTCCAGTTCTTCGAGGTCTTTTTGTATCTGTTCCCAGTACTTCAGTGGAAGCTGCACTTCACTTTTACGTCCTTTTGTATCCGTAATATATTGTATATTCATAGTGGTTTTTACTTCAAAATTCCAAAATCCAACATTAAAGTAATTGATTTTGCACAGATTAAAAGCTATTGTAGAATTCTGTTCAGATACGCGAAGTGAAAATCTATTGCTACGCTTTTTATCACATGATTTTTTTGCTGCTTCGACTATTCAGCACTTTCAAGCCATTCTTTAGTTGCTTTTTTCATAGATCACTTTCCCTTTTGTTAACAATTCCCTGGCAAAAAGACTGTTATTTTCAATAAATAATTTATGCATCGCTTTGGTATGGACAAGGAGATCTACCGGAAATTCCTTCTTAATATCCGTAATTGCTTTATAAATCCTCAGGTAGATACGGCTTTTGTCTTTAAAGCTTGATGGAATAATATCATCCCCGGTTACAACAAGAATATCAAGATCACTGTCAGCAGAAGGTTCTCCATAAGCATAAGATCCGAAAAGAATTATTTTTTCAGGATCTTCCGGCTTCAGCTTTTCGACTATCAGAGGTATGTATTTAAAGCCATCCATAAATGTAAAAAATCTCAAAATAAATTTAAGAAAGCATGAGGAAATCAATTCTATTTTAACTGATTATAATATAATGTGTAATGTTGGTCAGGTTTGAATAATTTGTTTAATATGTATTCTTTTGTCAGCATACTACAAATATAGCAATTTACTTTCTATTTGAATCTGGCATGTGGTGTCAGATGCAAGGTGATTTCCGTACCCTGCTTTACCAGCCGAAGCTTCAGCGGAGGCTGACACCCTGCACTCTGCATTTTAGCAACTGATTCAAAGCAATTATCATATTTAAAATTCATACCTGGGTATCTTCAGTAATTCCCCGTCTTTTAATGCCGAGCTGTGAGCTACTATACCCGGAACAGTAAGGTTAAGCGCCATGGCGATGTCGACCAGTGGTTTACGGTCCTCAATTATTGACATTACGAATTCATTCATCAGATTCCCATGTGAACCTCCGTGTCCGCCTGCCGGAACACCCGGAGGAAGAGGTGGTCGCTTCATATCCGGCAGGATTTTTTCGAGACCTTCATATTTTCCGTTGAAGGAGCCTCTCTGACCACGTATTCTCCCGCGTTCACCCTCGTCACCAGGGGTATCCCATGTCACACCCATTCTTGACACTCCGTTTTCACTTGTCCGGAATTGTGCAATCTCGGTCCCGAAAGGATTCCTGTAAATATTGTTCTCCGGCTTCAGATGTTCAATGATACTGGGAACACCGATGCAACTGACTTCTTTGAATGTACCCCTTGTGACACCGATGTAATATGCATTCGAATGTGTCGGATACCACTGCGGTGGTAATCCTATCCGCCAGCCTTTGTATGAATCTATCGGCTGTTCCATATAATGATAATATTCACCTTCCGAATAGACAAGCTTGCCAAATCCTCCCGCTTTATATATCTGTTGCATGGCATAGTTGTCTTCTCTGAAACACGAAGTCTCAAACATCATATATTTCAATCCGCTCTTCTTAACTTCTTCAAATAACCTGTCAGCCTCTTCGAGTGATCCGAAGACTGCCGGAACCGCACATGCCACATGCTTGCCGTGACGGAGGGCATCTATGACATGTCTGGCATGAGAAGGTGCATCGGTTGCAACAAAGACTGCTTCAATATTGCTATCCTTCACCAGCTCTTCCAGGGATGGATATGTTATGGAACAGTTACAGGCTTTGGCAAGGGCAGCGCACCTGTCAGGGAAGAGGTCACTTACTGCCACTATCTCGACATTAGGATGATTCTGGAATCCGAAGTCGGCTCCGAATCTGCAGACACCGTAACCAACTATCCCCACGCGGATCTTTCTGTCGGAAACAGGTACCCAGCCTTCCGATCTG
>JAKQPD010000297.1 GCA_029564935.1 Bacteroidota bacterium | reverse complement strand
TGCACGACAGTACAACCGGGTGAACCATGTACTGAAACTGACAATTATCCTTGCTACCTCGGTTGTTACGGCAGGGTTTATTATCGGTGAACTGTTCCCACGGACCGTGGCTTCAATTTTTACGAGAGAAAAGGAACTGATTGAAATTGTTGTTCCGGGAATGAGAATAATCTTCATGGTTTTTCCCATTGTGGGCTTCCAGATGGTTACTTCCAATTTTTTCCAGAGTATCGGGATGCCCGGTAAAGCAATATTCATGTCCCTTTCCCGCCAGGTGATCTTCCTTCTCCCGTTTCTCCTTATCCTTCCCCACATTTATGGAGTAAATGGTGTCTGGTTGAGTATGCCGGCATCCGATTTCATGGCAAGTATGGTGGCAGCATATCTGCTTGTTAAACAGTATCGCAAATACAATGTCATAAATTAAAATTCAATGCTGATGGAAGATAATTACATAATTACAATCGGACGGCAGCTTGGAAGCGGCGGAAGAGAGGCAGGGCTGAAGCTTACCGCATCGCTTGGAATATCCTTTTATGATAAGGAATTAATAAGGTTAGCATCCAGGGAAAGCGGACTGAATGAAAGGTTTTTTGAAAAAGCCGATGAAAGGAAACGTTTCAGCTTATTCTGGGGATTATTCGGTATGCAAAGCCCCCAGACCCAGGAAATATATTCAGGTTACTATCTGAGCGATGAAACACTTTTTAAAATCCAGAGTGACGTTATACGGAAACTGGCAGAAAAGCAATCCTGCCTGTTCGTCGGACGATGTGCCGACTATGTCCTTAAGGACCACCCGCGAAGGTTGAGTATTTTCCTGAACGCTGACATAAATGACCGGATAAAACGGGTTATGGACATTCATAAGATGACCTGTAAGGAGGCGCAGGATCTTATTGAAAAAACCGACAAGCAAAGAAGCTCATATTACAACTATTTCAGCGGGAAATCATGGGGTGTGGCAGAATCGTATCATCTGTGCATTAATACCTCAGTCCTGGGAATCGATAAAACGGTCAGTTTTATAAGGCAATTCGCTTCAGACAGGTTCGGCCTGTAAAAGCCGGATGGTACAAAATCTGCAAATCTCAATAAAATTTTGTATTTTACCCATCTGAAACCACAGATCCGATTACCATGATGACCTGTTCTCAGTAGCTATCGATTTTATATAACTAAAACCTAAAATTAAAGTAAAATGAAGAATTTTCCTTCAATATCCGGATTTTCTTTATTACTGATCGTATGTCTTGATTTGCCGGGTTATTCACAGCAATCACTTGTCATCAATGACAAAGGTTATTTTGAAAAGCCCGGACTGAATGTGATGGTTTTCAGTGATTACTATCCGGACGGACATCAGACCGGTGTTACAGTCATTCAGCATGGAGTTAGAGTTGCGGCAAACGGAGATTTGCGCCTTGAAGCATCACCCGGACAGTGGTCGCCTGTCCCCAAAAAAGGGAAAACTGTTATTGATAAGCAAAACCGGAAGATCACGACATTTCTGTGGTACCCTGACTCATCAAAGAACAGGAAGGGATTTAATCCTATTGATTATCCGGATCTGGTACTTAGATATAATGTCTCAGTTAATGCCCTGGCCAATAACTCATTCAGGATATCAGTTGACCTTGATGAGCCATTACCAAAGGATTGGTTCGGGAAGGTCGGATTTAACTTTGAATTGTTCCCGGGACATCTCTTCGGGAAATCATATATTATGGATGAAAAAACCGGACAGTTCCAGACTCAGCCCTCCGGCCCTCTGATGAATGTTCAGGGGGAATATATATCCAGACCGCTTGTGAAAGGC
>JAKQPD010000080.1 GCA_029564935.1 Bacteroidota bacterium | reverse complement strand
CAAGACAAGGATGGTACTTGAAGCCGGATGTGAGGTTTATGAACCAGACTTTGAAAGGAAGACATTCTCAGTGGGGAGTGACACCTTTACAACCTGTAATGAATTCAATTACAACTGGATTGCAAGAAGTGATTCACCTGCAGATATTGCCATGAAATTTGTTAACAGTCCGTACATCTGGGGAGGCCGTATTCCTTCTGGCATAGATTGTTCAGGTTTCACCCAGCTTATTTATAAGATATGTGGCCGTATGATCCCACGTAACAGTTGGATGCAGGCTGAGATCGGTGATGCAGTTACCTTTCTTGAAGAGACAAAACCCGGAGATCTTGTATTTTTTGACAATGAATCAGGAAAGATCTCACACGTGGGAATGATCATTTCGAGAGGGCTTGTAATCCATGCTTCCGGAAGGGTAAGAATAGATCCGATCGATCATCAGGGGATCTTTAAACATGAATTTGGTGCGTATTCTCATCATTTGCGGACGATAAGAAGGATTGGTTGATCAGGTCGTGCAGTCGTGCTGTGGTGCACATGACTGAATGACCGCATGACTGAATGACTGTATGACTGCATGACCGCATGACGAAAAAAAAGCTGCTCCGCCGGATGGCGTGCAGCTTTTTTAAAAAATTATTATTCCCGTAATTAAGGAGTCATCTGTTTGTTATAGCTGAGCTCACTATCAGGAACAGGCCAGAAATATGCCTGGGCATTTGACGGAATAGCTGCTACTGATCCGAAACCACCGCCATCTTTACCAGGTATGGTAAGCCCGAGACGCATAATATCCATATTACGGATACCTTCGCCAAGGAATTCCATGTTCCTTTCCAGCAGAACAGCATCGTAAAAAGCCTGAGCATTGACAAAATCAGAAACATTATATGCACCAGTGGCGAAAGAACGTGTTCTGACTGCATTCAACAGGTTAACTGCCTGTGCGTCCACAGTGCCTCCGCTGCGTACCAGTGCTTCCGCACGGTTCAGAAGTACCTCAGCCCATCTGATGACAGGAGACCAGTCAGTTCTGGTGGCGCGATCAATATACTTGGTCAGGTATACTTTTTCGCCTACTGTTTTCATCATCACTTTTCTTGCATCGGTAGCATCCATGGCAGCAAATGCAGATCCCGCAGTCTGTACAACATGATACGACTCATCGGATCCTGATTCAAAATAATGAGCAAGGTGATTCTGGGTTCCTGCATTATTTGATGCTGTATTCGGCAAGGAGAATATCGATTCCTTCGTTGTATTAGGAGAGGCAAAAATACCTGCATAATTTGCATTAAGGGCATTTGCCACTCCTGAGGAAGCTGTATATGGAGCTGCATTAGGAACAATTTTTGCTGATTCGGTTACAACTGCTCCCCAGTTCTGCATATGCATATAAACCCTTGTTTTGAAAGCAATGATTGTATTTTTATGAATTCTGGTGATATTAAGGTAATCATCCCCAAGGTTTGTTGCGGCTATACTTTCTGCATCATTAAGATCCTTTAATATCTGGGTATATACTTCAGCAACTGTACTTGGTGCCATATCATTTCCTTCAGCAGATTTATTTGCTGTTAGTCTTAAAGGAACTCCACGGTTTGCTCCATTACCCATATGATAAGGTTTCGAATACATTTGCATCAGGTCAAAATAGCATATTGCCCTTAATGCCAATGCCTCTCCCCTGTACTGGTCATATTCCGCCTGTGTAAGGAAACCAGAGACCTTGCCTGCATCCCACGCAGCTGTCAGTCCATCAAGGAACACGTTGATAACGTTTATAGTCTGATATACTGCACCCCATAAGTTCTGAACTTCGTTGGTAGAACTTATTACCGTATGGTTCCATGTAGCAAAGCATGTTACAAGGTTGGAACTGTTAGGAATGAAGTTATCACACCTAACATCATTATATACCTGAAATCTTCCTCCAAGGTGCTGTCCGCTCTTAAGGGAAGAATACATCGCATTCACCTGTAACTCAATTCTCTCCTTGGTATCAAATACTGTAAGATCTGATAGTGAAGTTATCGGTGCCGGATTCATCCATTCATCTTTGCTGCATCCGGTTATCAACAATACCAGTGCCAATATTATTGAACCTTTAAATATATTTTTCATATCCGTTTCTTATTTAATTGGTTAAAAACTAACATTGACTCCGAAGGTATAGGTCCTTGCCTGTGGAGCTGTATTTCTGTCTATACCAGGTGCAGTATTAGAGTCAGTGTTCGTTGATACTTCAGGGTCGGAGCCGGAATATTTTGTAAATACCCATGCATTAAATACCTGTCCGTAAATCCTTAGACTTTCAATATTGAGAACACCAGGCATAATATTCTTAAAGGTATAACCTGCAGAGAGGCTTCTTACTTTCAGATAGTCACCTTTTTCAATATTCTCTGTGATGGGAAATGATGATCCGTTGGAGACATTATCATTTATGATTGGTTTTGGAATATTTGTAATGTCACCAGGTTTTTTCCATGCTTTTTCATAAACTTCAACTGAATTATTCCACCATCTCTGGTCTCTGATACCTGCTTTTGATCCGGAGTAAACGTAGAAACCAAAAGAATATGTAAGATTGAGTGCAACATCGAAGTTCCTGTAATTTAAATTATTATCAAGACCTCCGAAGAATTTTGGCAGAGGAGAAGCCCACGCTACGGCGTCTGTTGCAGTTGCTACCTGCGGTGCCACTGATCCGTCTGATCTGTAGGTCCATTTGTTGGCAGCTTCATGGCTATAAAGAACTTCCTTACCGGCAGCATTGACATATATTCTTCTTCCGGTCTGTGGATCCACACCACGTGTTTCCACTGCCAGAAGCATACCGACAGGTTTTCCGACCACAGTAATGTTTGTCGTTTCAAGACCTCCTGTTGATGCACGTATCTCATTAACCCCAGGCGCCAGTTCTGTGACTTCATTCTTTACGTAGGAAATATTGAAGCTTGTCGTCCAGCTTAGATGTGGTTTGTTAATATTATAACTGGTAAGTGTAAACTCTAGCCCGGTATTATACATTGATCCCACGTTTGCCGGGATTGAGTTGCCGGGTATACCCTTGGATGGTGACTGAGGCACGTTCAGGATAAGGTTATTTACATCATTATAGAAGTAGTTGATATCAGCCTGCAGTCTGTCTTTCAGGATTCCGAAGCTAAGTCCGACATCATACTTGTCGCTTGTCTCCCATTTAAGGTCAGCATTACCTGCCTGTGAGAAAGCAAGTGTTGCATCTTCAGCATACAATCCTGAACCATACAGGAACAGAGAACTGTAATTTCCAATGCCGAACATGTTCCCGACACGTCCATAGCTAAGCTTAAGCCTCATATCGGAAAACAGATTTCCCAGGGAAGAGTTTTCAACGAAATCCTCATTTGATACGTTCCACATAAAAGAGACGCCACCGAAATTACCCCATTTATTATCTTTTGAAAGGCCACTGTATGCATCACGGCGAAAACTTCCTTCAAGGTAATATCTCCTGTCCCAGTTTACATTTGCACGTCCGAAATATGAGGCATAGAAGTTCTCTCCATAACCACCACCCGGTACACCATAACCCGTGGTCCATGCGCCTGCGAAAGTCTCAAAGAAGGGATCAGAAACTTCTGTTTTTGATGCATCCCAGCTTCTCCCGACTGTCCTCTGATATTCAAGTCCTGCAAGCAGTCCTATATTTAATTTTTCCATCAGACTCAGGTTGTAGTTGGCAGTATTTGTCCATGTCCATCTTTTATCCTTACCTGTCCAATTATAAGCATACCCGCCATATCCATAACCATCACCTCCTATAGGTGACCAGAATGTTGTTGTCTCTCTGGCAAGGTTATCCATCCCATAGACCGTTTTAAGCTGTAATCCTTTTACCGGTTCCAGAGTGGCTGAAAGAGTAGCCAGGATCCTGTCAGACTCGGTCGTATGCTTATTAGTTTCCATTATCTGGCCCGGGTTATGATAACCAAGTCCCGCAGGTAGTCCGGTACCCATTCCACCTATTCCACTTCCTGACAGGTTCCATGATCCATCATTGAGTTTCGGAGCAATAATCGGAGGAAGCACAAAAGCCAGACGTGCAGCACCTGCAGTGGCAAATGAAGAACCGGTATTGGGTGATTCGGTATATCCGTTTGTATATGCAATATTTGCACCTAGGCTCAGATATTTATTAACCTTATGGTCAATGTTCATTCTTGCATTCTTTCTGTCATAGAAATTCTTTTTGATCATTCCGTCCTGATCAGTGTAACCAACAGAAAGATAATACGATGTAGTCGGAGATGATCCTGAAATCGTTATTGAATGACTCTGCTGGAAACCCTTCTGATAGACATAATCAGCCCAATTGGTATCAATCGGTTTTCCGTCAGGCCCGTTAACTTTTTTAAGCACTACAGATGAACCGGCATTTGCATATGCAAGATTCTTGTGAGCAATATACTGGTCAGCATTCATCAGATCAAAAAGTCTGTACGGTTCTGTCCAGCCTGCATAACCATCATAGGTTACCTTTGTTTTTGCTCCCGATCCGCGTTTAGTGGTTATAATGATAACACCATTAGCAGCACGTGAACCAAAAAGAGCAGTTGCAGATGCGTCCTTGAGAATCTCCATAGACTGTATATCAGAAGGATTTATATCAGCCAGAGAATTCTGGATTGCAGTACCCCCTATATTACCTGTAAATACGGGAACACCATCAACGACAACCAGTGGATTTGAACTGGATGTTATTGAGTTAAATCCCCTGATACGGATAACAGGAACCTGGTTCAGAACTCCGTTAGGAATGATGGTGGATACACCAGCTGCTTTCCCCGACAAAGCCTGGTCAAAACTTTGCAGGTTCATCTTGGCAATGGATTCACCATCAACTCTTGCTATTGATCCGGTAATTTCACGCTTTTGTTGTGTACCGTAAGCAACCACCACAACCTCATCGACGTTATAGAGGTCCTGCCTCAGAACAATATTAATTGTTGTTCTGCCCTGTACCGGTACCTCCTGTGTGACAAAGCCGATAAAGCTGAAAACAAGGGTTTGTGCACCGGTCGGAACTGCCAGGACATATTTTCCGTCGGCACCGGTTATTGCACCGATAGTCGTTCCCTTGACTGTAATGTTAACGCCGGGTAACGGCAAGCCGTCCTCTGAGCCGGTCACAGTACCCGAAATCTGCACTGTCTGTGCCATAGCAAGCGCACCTGTTATTAGCACCAGTGTAATAAACATCAGGATTCGTTTCATAAATAAAAGTTTAGGTTAATAGAAATAATCGCGCCCCTAAGATAACAATAATTTGATATGACAAATATCATAGGTTATTATTTTTGATTAATGTGGTCGGTTTATTGCTTAATAAT
>JAKQPD010000070.1 GCA_029564935.1 Bacteroidota bacterium | reverse complement strand
ATAAACCACATCGGCAGATGGCTGACGGGAAAAGATGAAAGCGGTAATTACATGATGAGCTCACAGCAGCTTTATTTCCCTGCCGGCATGAGTATCTTTTCCGAAATGACAGAACACGCAATGGTTGCCGTGAGAACGGTGGAAACTCCGGCAACGGGAGAAACTGAATATCAGCTTCTTTTTAACAAAAGTGAAAACGGAGCTGACTGGGAATTTCTAGGTAATATCAGCAACTGGGATTCAGAGATAACCTCAATAAGAGCAATCGTTTCAAATGATTCAGGAATGTATTTCATCGCCGGAACTGATTCACAGGGTCAGTACGGACAATACCTGTTCAGAGTTTCCGTTGAAAGTGTTGAACCGGAAACAACATATTCCCTTAACAACCTCGGACTCACCGGAATAGGTGATGACACACTTGAAAATGAGAAACTTGTTTCAGTTGAAGGGGCACTCTTTGTAATAGGAGCCGATTCAGCAGGAGCGGGAACAAGAACATTTAAGTCTGCATCGGGTGAAGCCCCTTTCACAGAGATCACAGGATTATCACCCGCCTCAAGAAAGATATATAACCTTAAAGCTGCAGGGAAATATATCTTCCTCACTGGCGGAATGAACGCAAACAACGGCAGTATGACCGATATGTGGAGATTTGATACTGAAACCGGAATATGGGAACAGATACCAATTACTCTCAATGGAGATTTCAGGAAAGTAATCACACAGTTTGTTGATGGCAAACTTGTAATGGCTAATCCCGTTATGACAGGCAATCTCACTCACCCTGCATTTGAAATTAATCCAAATATTACAAACATAAATGATCTTGCTGCAAGCATGAACTATGTTGAAATACCTGTAACTGAAGCTGTTTATGCTCCGATGGATAAATACTGCCTTAACGAAACCGGAAACCTGATAAAAGGCGGACTTGAAATGTCGGGCACTTGCGTTCCCTTCACTCATCCGTGGTACAGATCATTTGCAACCGGTTCAAC
>JAKQPD010000054.1 GCA_029564935.1 Bacteroidota bacterium | reverse complement strand
CTTTTAAGCCAAATTTCTCCAAAATATCAGAAATAATTGGTGTAAGCCGGAACTCCTTAGATGATTATTTTTCATATATGGAAAGGGCCGGACTTATTGGCCAGTTACGCAATGAAACAAGCGGTATCCGGGGATTAGGGAAGGTTGATAAAGTATATCTGGACAATACAAATATCATTTTTAACTTAGTTGGCGATAAATCAAATATTGGAAATATTCGGGAAACTTTCTTCTTCAATCAGATGAGACTAAAAAATGAAGTAATCTCATCCGAAAAAGCCGATTTTGTAATTGGTAATTATACTTTTGAAGTTATTGGAAAAAACAAGCAGCAATCCCAAATTGAGAAAGATGGTAAATCATTTGTAGTAAAAGATGATATTGAATTTGGGTATCTTAATGTAATACCACTGTGGGCTTTTGGATTAAATTACTAGAAAACCAATATGAAAGAAGGGAATCTCTGAAATTCCATCAGGAAGTGGTGAATTTTAGCTTGATTTCGGAATAAAATGTATTAAGATTATTTTAAATCGAACGGATCAATTTCTGCAGAAGGGTCCCAGAATTTCTCCCTGAAATCAACAACCCTGTTGTTTTCGACAACAATACCCTCATTTGCGAGAAGCTGTTCCATTGTTGTTGAATTTCCGAAGTGATGTTTACCTGTGAGGAGGCCCTGATGATTCACAACCCTGTGTGCCGGGATGAAATCAGGACGGGTATGACAGGCATTCAGCGCCCAGCCTACAGTTCGTGCCGATCTGCCGGATCTGCAACTATTATCATGAAGAAGGATATTAAGGCTAACTTTAGAATTTTCATGGCTACAAAACAAAACCGATTCCAATGCGTGATACTGCTGATATCTTCTTCAAACGTTGCAAAAAGTCATTTTCTTTTGCCTGATGAGTAAAATAGGTTTGCATAATGACATCACTAAACCAGGAGGTTTGTGGAATTTTCTCTAATCAAGATATATTAATCTGATTTATTGAGCATTAAGTCTTATGTCGACAGTTATGGGGGGGAGGTAAAATTAGGTTATTAGATATCCATTTAATATATTTGTGTCAATCAACGGCACCAAAAAATAGCTATTTGAGTTGACCTTATCTTAAAAAGAAAGTAATGAAAAAAACAACTACTTCAGTACTTGTAATTTTATTTTGTTTGTACTTTGATGATATTTATGCACAAAATCTGAATATAGGTTTATCTGCTGGTTATGATAATGTAAATATTCATGTAATACCTGAGTTGTCTAGCTTAGTTAAACAGCCGTATGGTCACAGGAATTCTTTTAATATTAATTGCAGCATTTCGTATAGAAGCAGAGGTATCTTTGGATTTTCTGTAGAGCCTGGATTTATACAAAAAGGAGCATCAATTTCTAAGAGTAGATTGGAATTTAATGATCTGCAATTACCTTTACTGGCAGATGTTTATGTTTTACATAAATTCTGTTTATCCATTGGGCCCGAATTTTCTTACATGATTAGTGCAAAAATTGTGAATCCTATCCCTCCTTATACAGATGATTTGTCTCACAGATACAATAAATTTGAATTATCAGGATTAATTGGTGTGAATTATATGATTACTAAGGATATAGGAATTAGAATAAGTTATAATCATGGTTTAACAAACATAGATAAATTGCCTGTTTATGGTGATAAATGGGAAGTTGTACGTTGGGTAAATTTATACAATCAATATATGCAGGTTAAATTGTGTATTAGAATTCAAACTATTGAATTTTAGCTTATTTTAGGAATAAAATGTATTAAGATTATTTTAAATCGAACGGATCAATTTCTGCAGAAGGGTCCCAGAATTTCTCCCTGAAATCAACAACCCTGTCGTTTTCAACAACAATTCCTTCATTTGCAAGAAGTTGTTCCATTGTTGTTGAATTACCGAAATGATGTTTTCCGGTAAGAAGGCCCTGATGATTCACAACTCTGTGTGCCGGTATGAAGTCAGGCCGGGCATGGCAGGCATTAAGCGCCCAGCCGACAGTTCTTGCCGACCTGCCGGAACCCAGATACCTGGCGATAGCGCCATAGGTTGTCACTCTCCCGTGGGGGATGAGCTTTGTGATCTCATAAACAAGATCGAAAAAATCATTTTCTCCCGAGGTATTTTGAGATTTCATCTTCAATGATCCTGTTTTTTGGCAGAGTGAAAGCAAGCAGATGGATCTTCCGCCCTTCACTCAGATAATTTTTTTCGTAATGAGTTTTGATAAGAAAGATTTCATGCAGGTCATCTTCCCCGTACAGGTCGGGAGTTGCTATAAGTACGGGGAGATTATTTTTTTCAGCAAGCGACCTTGTATAATTATACAGCTCTTCATTATCAGTCTTCAGCCAGATAGTTCCGTTATCTTTCAGGAAGCTCCGGTAAAGGTTGAGAAACCAGGGACAGGTAAGCTTTTTGTTGGAATTCTTACTTCCGGACTGGGGGTCGGGGAAAGTGAGCCATATTTCGTCAACCTCATCCTCAGTGAAAAATGATCCGATAAATTCGATTCTTGTTCTCAGGAAAGCAGCATTCGGGATGTCCTTTTCATTTGCTGTTTTTGCCCCCCGCCACATCCTGGCGCCCTTGATGTCGACTCCGATATAATTTTTCTCCGGAAATCTTTCCGATAATCCTGTAGTGTATTCTCCTTTACCGCAGCCAAGCTCAAGTATTATGGGATTATTATTTTTGAAAATTTCCTGTTTCCATTTTCCTTTTATGGGATGGTCCCGGCCTTGCTGAATTCCGGGGAATGATTGTATTACATTTTTGAAAGTATTCAGTTCAGCCCATCTGGCAAGTTTATTCTTTCCCACAACAGGTGATCAGATTTTAATTTTTTCAATTCTTACCCCGATATCATAAACTCCTTTGAGGTCAGCTGTCCGCATTCCATGCTGGATTTTAAAAACATAAGTTCCTTTAAGGGGGAAGAAGACATTCGATCGGTATGGCAGGTTCAGTTCATGTATATCACCGGGTCCTTTTCCATACCAGTTACCCTTTTCGTCCGCCAGCTCATATTCCAGGGTATCTGTAATGCTTTTGCCGTCGGGAGATGATGCGGTTACGAAAAGAAATATGTTACGGAACGGGTAGTCGGAGCCTGTACGGATTGTGAATGAGACGTTGGTTTTGCTTACAGTATCACTCACATCATAGCTGAATTCCGGGATATTTGAAATCTGCCATGTTTTTTCAGGTATTGAGGATGAATCGGTGAACAGGATGTTCCTGCCGCAGGCTGCAAGTGCCAGAATAAATAAAGTGACCAGAAGTTTCCTGCTGTTATTTATTCCTGTTGTCATAGGGTCTCCTGTTTTTCTTTTTATTGGAGTTATGGCGTTGTTTTTTCGCCGGCTGAGCCGGATCGAACCTTGTAAGGCTGTTGTTTTGCAGAAGATCTTCAGAGGGAGCGGCTGATTCCCAGTCATTCCCGTGTTCGAGGATCCGGTCCGGCTTCATTCCCTTCTTATTCATTGCCTGTATTTCTCTCACTCTGTCGACAGGTACCGGGATAATGTTAGCTGTTGAATGAGGGTCTGTTGTGTACCAGTAGATTCCTTTATGAACTTCCATCTTCAGGAAGTAAGCTGTTCCTTCCATTGCTTCAAGCTGAATATCCCTTGACGGGAAACCTCTCTGGGCATCCACATAGCAATCAAATTCAAAATTAAGGCAGCATTTCAGCTTACCGCACTGACCTGCAAGCTTCTGGGGATTCAGGGATAATTCCTGAAATTTTGCATGTGTTGTTGTTACCGAAATAAAATTCGTAATATATGTTGCGCAGCATAATTCTCTTCCGCATGAGCCTATCCCTCCTATTCTTCCGGCTTCCTGACGAGCGCCTATCTGGCGCATTTCGATCCTTACCCTGAATTCTTCGGCCAGTACTTTTATAAGCTGTCTGAAATCGACCCTTTCATCAGCAATATAATAGAATATTGCCTTTGTTTTATCACCCTGGTATTCCACATCCCCGATTTTCATGTTCAGCTTCAGCTCTTCTGTGATCTGCCTCGAGCGGAGCATTGTAGGGTTTTCATTCTTTTTTGCCTCTTCCCACTTCTGTATATCAACGGCTTTGGCTTTGCGGTATACCTTTTTAAGGTCATCGGAACAGGGAAGAACCTTAAGTTCCTTCATCTGCTCATAAATAAGAGGGCCTGTCATTGAAACTCTTCCGATATCATGTCCAGGTGAAGCTTCA
>JAKQPD010000049.1 GCA_029564935.1 Bacteroidota bacterium | reverse complement strand
TCTTTATCTCCTGAAGGTATGTGGACGATAGCTGATGAACCGACCGGGACTTCAATTTCTGTAATGAACCTGGCATTTGCCTTCTCCCATCTGATTGATGAAATGCCATAGGGAGTAAGGTTTGAATATGAGGTCCAGGATACATCTTTTACGGGTTCAGGGCAGAATATAATTCTTTTATAACCGGGATTGCCCGGATCAGCATTCAAACCTGCCAGTTTCCTGTAGAGCCAGACAATACCACCTCCAAACATCGGATGATTCCCTGAACCCGGCTGATTCCAGTGTTCCCATGAGGTTGTAACACCCTTCTCAAGCCAGTATCCGTATGAAGGCATTGTTCTTTTATTCATTGCCTCATATGCGAGATCATGCAATCCGTTCTCTGAAAGGACTTCGAAAAAGAACTGGGTACCGAAAATACCTGTATCGAGATTACCTCCGTTTTCAGATATATCTTTTTTAAGCGCTTCTATCACCATGGCTATACGGTCATCCGGGACTCCCATTCTCAGCGCAAATATATTACCTCCGTATTTTCCGTAAGAGCCACTCGCAGGATCAAAAAACTTTTGCATAAAAGCATTTCGTGTCTTTTCTGCAATTACTTTATACATTTCAGCGTCCTCTGCATTTCCCAGAATACCTGCGACCTTTGAAGTAATATCAGCGCATCTCCACAGATAAAAAGTATGTACCAGGTTATCAGGAGGAAGTTCATATGGTGCAACCCACTCTCCAAGGTTCATCCATCTCAGCGGTTTGCCATCTCTTCCTTTAGCCTGTGAGAACATAATCCCTTCCTCATCCGTCCATGTAAGCATATATCTGATATATCCTTTCATTGCCTCATAACTATCGCGAAGAATATCTGTATCTCCGTAATGCAGCCAGAATTCCCAGGGCATTATTGAAATTGCAGCTCCCCAGGCGACACCTCCACCACAACCCGGTTGCCAGGGAGCGCCATTCGGGACATAACCGGTCTCAGGATTGGATGATCCGATAATATCATGTATCCATTTATTATAGAAGGCTCTTGAATCAAAGTTATGCATTACAGTAACACAGGCGACCTGGCCATCACCTGTATAGGGAGATCGTTCCCTGTTAGGACAGTCGCTGGCAATGCCTCCATGCATATTATCTGTCTGACTTCTCCACCATATCCTGTTTATGTCTTCGAACAGTTTATTGGAGCATTCAAACCTGCCTGTTGTTTCAATATTTGTATAAACAGCTTCAGCAGTCACCTGCCCGTCCTTCATTTCTCCCGGCCAGTTAATGATTTCCACCTCCCTGAAAACAAACCAGTTAAAACGTGCATGATACGACTCATTCCCGCTGCCTTTCATAGTATAGGAATTCTCTCCTGACGGGGTCTGGTGGATATATTTTATTTCGATCTTCCTGCCTGCCTCTCCGGCAACATTTTTAAGATGTACCCAGCCGGATATTTCCTGTCCGAAATCGATCCTGTAATTACCATCGACGGTTTTGCTGGTTTTTACAGGATTGAGAGTCTCCATCACACGGTCGGGACAGGACATATGAGCCATCATCTTACCTTCCGGCGCCTTTTTCAGTGATACTCTTTCCCAGCTTGAATCATTGAATCCGGGCGTGCACCATCCCGGTTGTTCGAGACGGGCATCATAATGTTCCCCGTAAAAAACCATATCCATAAGAATCGGACTCCTTGAGGCCTTCCACGTTTCATCACTTACAATCGTCTCTTCACTCCCGTCTTCATAAGTGATATGAAGCTGAAGGATGAAACGCGGTGTTCCATAACCTCCCGCCCAGTATTTTGCAGGATTGTAAAAACCATTGCCCAGTACTGAGCCCAGAGCATTAGGTCCGTTCACCAGCTTATCACTGACATCATAGGCAAGGTAAAGCACTTTATATTCCCTGAAATTATCAGGGAGCGGAATGTTTTCCTTTGGCAGAGACGGACGCTTGCCATAATTAGTCTGATTCGGGACCAATACATCATTTCCTACTCTATTACCATTAAGGTAAAGTTCGAAGTAGCCAAGTCCTGTAACAAAGGCTACTGCCCGGGTCACCTTCTTTGAGATGGTGAATTCCTTTCTCAGGAGCGGTGCAGGAGGTGGTAATTGTTCCGGAAGCTTTGCATTCGGATTTGAAGGTTTCGGCAAAGTTTCTTCTCCCTGCCACGGAGCGCCTATCCATTTAGCTTTCCAGTCACCGGGGTTCAGCAATCCCATCCTCCAGAAGGCAGGCAGGCTCCATTCAGAGACCTTGCCTTTTCTGTCCCATACTCTTACCTGCCACCAGCATTCCTGACGCGAGATAAGTTTTTTACCATTATACCGAATGTTTACGGACTGATCTGACACAATTTTCCCGCTGTTCCAGAGATCGGCTTTTCCTGAGATCAGCAAGTCCCTGCTTCCTGCGACCCTTATCTCCCAGGCAGTCTGTAGCTGGCCCCTTTCACCTTCATCAGCGATATTGATCCAGGAAAGCCGGGGAGCAGTAACATCTATTACCGCAGGATCTTTCAGGTATTCACAGGTAAGATCAACAGGCTTGATTTTTGCATCAATCAACGCAGGAGATGATAACAGGATTAAAATCAGAAATGTTTTGATTTTCATATTATATTATTTATTCTGTTTAATTCAACAATGTTCATGATTTACTGTAATCCTTTGTGTCCTTCGCGTGAACTTTGTACTACTATATAACTCACCCCTAAATCCCTGCCTGTACTGTCGCTTCGGCAGGCAGGCCCCAAGGGGGACTTTTGAGTCTGAGCGCCCCCCGGGGCAAGGGGTGGTAAGAAGGGCAGGAGTTATTATAGTTGATGTTCCTTAGTTCTCCAGGGTGGTACACTTTGTGGTTAATGTATAATTCAAGCTAAACAAATCTATTATGGATACAACATACAATAAGCCAGGATAATATATTGGTAATCATTCAAAATTAACCTCTATCGCAGTTTTTCCCGATGTCACTTCAGGTTCCATATCTTTTAATTCAATGTAAAGGTCTTTTTCCGGGTAACCGATCCTTACATTGTATTTATTGTTGCTGAACACTTTCGGAATAAATTCATTTCCGTTTATCCTGATAATATATTCAAGTTCACCGGTTGATTGATCTGTTATTTCCACAACGGGATCCGGATCACCTTTAATTTTAAGTGTCGGAAGCCAGCCAGTTTCTTTTCTTCCATAATTATCCATCTGGTTAATTATCAGAGGCCAACCCGGGAACTGACTATCCGCATCAGGAGCTGACACATCACTGAGGAAGTGCCAGGCTTCTATGGTAATATCCCTTGTTCCCCTGTCAAATATTACAAATCCAAGTCCTCCGGCTTTTTTGTTTTGCATCTCATATCTGTTCTGAATGCCACCAAATTCCCCCGGATTCCCTATTGCATAAACATAGTTAGGATTACCGAATGCATCCCTGTATTCGCCTGTATTTGGCAAACCGTGAGCAGGCCGGTTACTTACAGGATAATTCAGTTCATCTGGACGGAACCATCTTGAATATCCGACAGCTATTGCAGGAGGAACGAATGACCATCCTGCATCGCGATAGTCATTTATGCCATACTGTACCAGGGAAGGTATATGCTGGTCACCTGAAAGATGAAATACAAAAGCTTTTCTCATGATCTCCAAAGCTTTATCGCGACCTTTCTTAGGCCATCCTCCCGAATCCATATCTCCCAGCAAAAATCCGTCAAACTGTCCGTGGTGAGTTGCAACATTTGTAAAAAGAGTTTGTGACAAAAGCACTTTAATATCAACATTTTTCCAGTCCCTGATCCAGTTTTCCAGGAATTCTTCCTGACGTTCTCCAAGAAATTGCAGGCCAGGCCTCTCAAGAACAGAAGGATCTCTGAGGGGTTCTTTTACATGATCTTTTCTTCCTTCCCAGGTTGAGACCAGGTCCGGCCCCGACTTGAAGATCCGGTCGCTGACTATTGCAAAGCTTATTCTTCCGTAATTCATCGCTGTATACCAGACTTTCATTCCCTGTTCAATCGGAGAAGGATCCCAGGGATCGGGCAGATGGGCACACTGGGTAGTATTGACAACGTTTACCCACTTAACTGTTTGAGTAAATCCTGTATAGTCATCTGTATTTGCCAGTCCTGCCGGTTTTGGAATACCTCCGCCGCCCCAAAGATTACCCTGAAAAACATCATGGTCATCGGGTGTGCAGACTGTAGGTCTGTCACGCATAAGATCACCAAAGGCCCAGCCGAACATATACCATTTACCAAGGTAGTTGATAATGGCCGTATCTTCCGGTTCTCTTTTTATCGGATAGCCCCCGTTCTGTTCATATATCTGATCTCCTGAAAAATACATTATATCAGGATCTTTCTTTTTAAGGTTATCAAAAACCGGGGAGTAAGGAAATCCTGAATTATGCTGGCAGGTCATTACTGCCATTTTAAGTGGTCTGTCAAGAGGCTCCTTCCTGATTTTCCCGGTATACTCATATTCTGTTTCTTTTCCGAAGATATCCCTGCCATTATACATGATCCTGTATTCCTTTTCAGACGATGAATCCCATCCTTCAATCCTGAAAGTTACAGTCCGTGAATCAAGATCCATTTGCTGTTTTCCTGAAGTAGTCCATTTCCCGTCATTTTTAAACTGCAGTTCGATGGTATGGTTATCATTATCCCCGACAGGCGGCATCTGCGCGGTCATTTTCATCACCCCTCTGCTCAATGTGTACATTGTCCATAAAACCGGACCATACCTGTTTTCAGGTTTATAACTAAACGCAGTACCGCTGATCTCGAGGTTATCGAACCAGAAACAAGGAGCATTGTTCTGAGACCTGGAGGTCCTGAAATTATTGACCAGCTGTACAATACCTGTGACAGGATTTTCCGGTCTGATCTTAACTTCTGCAACAGGTGTTTCATCTGAATCAAGCACCTTTAAAATCAATGTGTATCCTTCAGACTCTTTTTGCCCGGTTATCTCAAGAAAGAAATTCCCGTAATTGAAATCAGAAGGTAACTTTTTAGTATTCTGGCCTATGAAAGCATAATTTTCAGTGTTGATACCAACATTAATACCTTTCCCGAAAAAGATTGCCGCCCTGTGATCATTTTCTTCGGCAGCAACGGAGCCGATCGTCAGACCTGCCGATCCGTTAATTTCTCCCCTTTCGATCAGGCCCATTTGTAGTTTAATATTAAAAGAA
This sequence comes from Bacteroidota bacterium, assembly GCA_029564935.1. GTDB lineage: Bacteria > Bacteroidota > Bacteroidia > Bacteroidales > VadinHA17 > LD21. Next base: position 22,560 of record JAKQPD010000049.1, on the reverse strand, counting down.
CCATCAGGTTGTTCCAGCATATAGGGCAGAATAGTGCAGGTCGCCTGTTGTCCCTTCCCGGTAAACTCAATACGCCCGTTCCCGATCCTCCAGTCCTCAAGCGGAACTGTCCAGAAATCTTCTGATATCCAGCACCTGTCGTTTACAGTATCAAAATCATATTTAACAGGCTTTATTTCATTGCTGCAGGATGATAAAAAAATAAACAGGATAATTATAACCCAGCTTACAATAACATTTGATCTCATGGTCAGGTATTTTAATCACTACATCTATTTGACTCTAATAACTCCTGCCCTGCTTGCCACCCCTTGCCCCCAGGGGGGGCGCTCAGACTCAAAAGTCCCCCTGACAAAGCTATGCCATCCATGGTCTCTGCCTATCCTTTATACCGGCAAGGGTATCGAGAGCAATATTTACATCCTCAACGATCTGGAAATCATACATACCCAGACAAACAAAATCAGCTCCGTTTGTAAATGCATATTTAAGACCGACCTCAGGTTCAATTGCCCCGGCGGCAAGCACTTTGAATGCGATCCATGGTTCCTTAAGAGATTCCATATATCTGATGGTCTCTGCAGGATCATAATCGAACATATTGTCTTTCCAGGGAGATTCAGGATGTGCCGACCAGTAATTATGGCTGTGGCAGGTCTTTACCCAGAAATCAGGCTTCAGTCCATAATCAACACATGTTTTAATTGCTTCTATCTTATGAGCGCCAATGCCGGCCGGTTTGCCATGTCTGCGTATTTCTTCAAGCCCCTTACGGATAAGCTCCATACGTTCTGCAACAGTTCTTTTCAGCGGATCGTTCCATGTCTCACTTGCCCAGCGGTCGGTTATCTCTCCCTGGCAATACAGTGCATCGGAGTTTACAGCAAGTGACATTGCGATGCCTTTCTGAAAATCGAGGTTGATACCGCAGTCGGAAATGAATTTCATCTTTCCCTTGAATTCATGCAGGTATTTCTGATGTACTCTGCCAAGCTGTGGATTTGTAATAATGGCATTAATTCCGCATTTTTCCGCCAGAGCCAGTGTCTGAATCACTTTTTCATCTGTATGATAAGTCTTGACAAGCTTGGAAACATAAATAAGGTCGCGTGAATGAGCCCATCCCCCAATAAGATTTCCTCCCATTATTATCCGGCTGAGTTCAAACTGTGCAGGTTTCCCATCCTTATCAGTATAATTTATAACGGCTTTAGGAACCTGGCCTTTAAGATCTTTCAAAGAAGCATAATTGAATTTGAGAAGAGTTGCTCCTGAATTTGCGTCAATTCCTTCAACTTTCAAAAATTTCTCCTCGAAACTATCCCATTTTCTTTTTTTATATAGAGCATAGGCAAAAGCGCCAAGTGCAGGTACAGATATCAGATTCTTAATGACTTCACGGCGGTAGAGTCCGGGCTGACCCTGAGCAGGTGCATCGGGAATTGGCTTCCTTGCCTTTTCATCTTTCCATTTCCCGAACAGCCTGTCAAGTCCGAACAAATAATCTTTTGAGACAAAAATGAATGCAACCAGAACGAAAAACTCGATCAGATTCCTGTTAACCCACAGATATTCTCCTTCTGCAGGAACACCGAACATCGATCCCGGGAAAGGCGGATATGCGACAAAGTAGAAAAAGAGCATGACTGCTCCTGCAAGGCTTGCCCATCTTGTCAGGAATCCCAGCATCAGTCCTGCTCCGACAAGTATCATCCCCCATATATTCAGGAAATCAACTACTGCGATAACAGAGGTACTATCGGCCATCTGTTGAAAAAGCGGAGCGAATATCCATTTCGATCCGGCAAGATACGGAGCAGAACTCCACTCAGGTGTAAGTATCTTCGCAATTCCTTCATAAAGAAAATGCCATCCTATTACGATCCGGACAATGGTTAACATCCATTGCAGTGTCTTTTCAAGACGTTTTGCCTTCGCGCTATCCATAAAATATTATTTAGTAGACCTTGTTTCCAAAATATTCACAATGTTATCAATTTTTTTCTTTAGTTCAATGTGCATCTCTGCCAGCTTCTTCCATCCATCTGAACCACATACTCCGGTCAGCGAATAATCAAAAGTAGTGAATTAAATCTTCCTGGCAACTGTAAGAGAGCCAGGAGGTTTCCCGGCGGATCCCGGGTTCGTTTCGTCTCCAACAGGAGAAATATATTTCTTTTGATGAAGAGAGGTGAAATCAATCATGACTTATCAGGATAAGGTCCTTTTCTGTTCCATCCCACATTAATCTTTGAAATATACCATGTTTTCCCCTTATCGTTGTTACCCTGGAAGAAAAGGTAAGTTTTTCCGTCCCTGTCGCAGAAGATATGGGGATGTCCCGATTCACTTGAGTTCCATTCACCGGGTTTGCCGTTTGCCAGGAAAGGATCATCCGATAATCTCTTCCAGGTAACAGCATCTTTGCTAACGGCGACTCCTATTTGCTGGGGGGCATTGTTATATGCTCCCGCGTAAAACATATAAAGTTTCCTTCCTTTCCTTATCACCGAAGCTCCTTCTACGCAATCCTTCTCCCATTGAAGTTCAGGTTTCAGTATTGGTCCGCCGGTCGAAATATTTTTCCATTCTCCCCTGCCGAAACCGCTGTTTGCTGGGGCAACTGCCACTCCCTGCATCTGAATTTTATATTCAGGGTCGCGTGTGGCGTAAAAAAGGTAATATTTACCCCTGAAGAAGATCACCTCGGCATCTATGGCCCTTCCGCAGTTCCATTTCCCGTCGGGACTGAAGACCGGATTGTCATTGTTCCTGGTAAAGGTAATTCCGTCATCCGAATAAGCATGGCAGATTGCATCATTGCGTCCGTTACCGTAGGTCTGGTAAAAAAGATTGACCCGCCCATTTATTATCAGAGCACATGGAGCACATAATCCCTTGCTCTCATATGCGGCTGAAGGACTTATCTCACCTGTCTTCCTCCAGTTCACGAGATCAGTACTTTCGGCAATACCAATTCCCCAGCCCTGAACCGGATTGGATTTATCACTATATGGCGGAATTGAATAATACATCAGGTATCTTCCCCTAAAGTAAATGACATGAGGATCTTTTGAAAAGGGAGAGCCAGTACGGGATACATCACCGAACATCATTTCAGGTTTTGTCATTCCTTCTTTCATCTGAGCCTGCAGCAATCCTTCAGCAGGAATGAGGATCAGACAGACCAGAGTTAAAGTATGAACCGTTTTTCTCATATTTTCAGAACCTTATCTCATTACCGGATAATGTCATTTCCGGAATTCAATTTTGAATCCGCTTACCTTCCACTGAGGAAGTTCATCCGGCAAATAAATTACAAGTGCATCATCAAGCTGTTTCCATCTGATCTTATCATCTCCTCCAAACATTGAGACTGATTTTATTTTCCTGCCATCAATGGATGAGTTTTTCCCCAGAGATGTGATCCTTATATCAGCCACAGGTTTTTCCATGCAGAATGCGTACAAAATATTTTCCTTTGTCGTGAAGCGTATATCTTCCGGTTCATAAGGTCTTACATCCTTAACGCCACCGAAACGTCCCTTCTCCTGTTTATTTATCGACGGACCTTCCCCATATATTTTCCATGGACGTGTGCCATAAATACCTTCACCATTTACCGCTATCCAGGCGGCAATTTCCTCAAGAATATCGAGAACATCCTGTTCCAGATCGCCCTCAGGAGTCTGAACGACATTAAGAAGCAGGTTTCCGTTCTTGCTTACAATATCGACAAGCATCTGTATCACCTCGGTGCCTGTCATGTATTTCTGTCCTGTACGGTAATACCAGTCACCTATTGATGTATCGGTCTGCCATGGATCAATGCTTATAGAATCCATTGCACCACGTTCTATATCACGTACCCATCTTCCTTCAGAAACAAGATGTTTACATGTATAGACGGCTTCCATGCTGCCTTTATTTTTGACGATATCCTGGTTGTATAAATGAGCAAGCATTGTTCTTCCCACTTCTCCGAAAGGAAGTTCTCCATCGCTGTAAAGAAGGTCGGGATGGTAAAGGTCGATCAGTTCCGTAATACAGCTGAGCCAGTTCTGCTGGTTTCCGGGATCGTTGGTAAGCCACGCGAAGTCGTCGGGAGCTGTCGGTTTATGGTAAAGATCCTGGTATTCAGGGTTTGCACCATCATAAGGAACTCCTTTCATTGGTCCTGAAGGATCGGATCTGTGACTGGGCTGGAACCATGTATAACTTGCACCGAGATGTTCTGAAACGCCGAATCTGAGTCCTTCTTTTCTGGCTGCAGCCTGCCAGAGGCCTACTACATCTTTCATAGGACCCATTTTAACCGAATTCCACCTGTGTATCTTTGAATCCCAGAGGAAAAAATTATCATGGTGAGTGGCCATGCTTACGAAATACTTCGCTCCGACTCTTTTATACAATGCCATCAGCTTCTCCGGATCCCATCTTTCAGCTTTCCACAGGGGAATGATGTCCTTATATCCGAATTTTGAGGGATGACCGTAATGTTCAACGTGATAGAGATATTCGCGCGATGGTTTGCCTGTCGGCTGGTTTGTCTGGCGGTTATAGATATCCGATTCATACATTTTTCTGGCGTACCAGTCGCCCTGTCGTGGAACAGCCTGCGGCCCCCAGTGAGACCAGATTCCGAATTTCGCATCACGGAACCATTCAGGATAAGTGTACTGCCTGAAGGATTCAATGTCGGAAGTAAAAGACGGTTCCATCATTTTCGGTTCATTAACACCGGATTTGTTTTTGCAGGAAAACATCAATTCAGTTAAAATCAAAACTGTTATGTAACAAGTTGCCAATCTGAAAATTTTCATGATTATGAATTTTAATTCTTTCATCCGTTAAGGTAGAAATTAATTCTTACGGACAACCTTCAGAAATTAAAAAACTTCGTACTTTTCTTCCTGAAATAAAAAATTGAGCCTTTTTATAAAGGGCGATAATTGTATAAGTCACATTATGCTAATATAACTTATATGAAATCTCATAAAATTTTTGCTCTAATCATTCTGCAGTCACTTATCCCGCTTTTTCTGAAGGGGGCTGATCCTGAAATAAAGACCTGGGAGGTTTTTGAGATAACGCTGAAATCGACTGCTCAGGCTCAGAATCCGTATGTCGAATTCCTGAAAACCGGAGATCAACCTTTTTTGACGGCGACATTTACCGGCACGGACGGCAGAAGTCAGGGAAAAATCATAAAAGTCCCGGGATTCTGGGAGGGAGAGAATACCTGGAAGATCCGTTTTACTCCACCAATTGACGGAACATGGAAATATGAGACTGTTTCACAGGACAGGAAAATGAACCGGAAGAAGGGCAGTATAACAGTCAGCGGGTGGACCGAAGAAGAGAAAAATATTAATCCCGCCCGAAGGGGATTTATGGTTGTCAACGGATCAGACCCAAGAAAGGGAAGGTATTTCACCTATACTGACGGGACACCTGTCTTATGGATAGCTGATACCTGGTGGGACTGGACAAACAGCCGTATAAGGTTCGGATCATTTAAAAAACTGGCTGATACAAGGGCTGAACAGGGTTATAATATAGGGCAGCTCTTTTTTGCAGGTAACGGATGGGGAAGGGAAAGTTCCCTTCTTGATCCTTCATTCAGGGAGCCAAAGCTTGAGCAGATAAGAAAGATTGAGGAGATGATCCGCTATGCTAATTCCAAAGGGATAACTGTGTGGATACATGCATGGTGGAGCCGTGAAAACATAGATAAATCAATCGGAGACGAAAATATTACAAGGTGGTGGCGTTACGTTGTGCACCGGCTCCATGCCTTCAATGTGATCTGGGTATTGGCAGGAGAATATAACATGAATAATTACGGTGGATTTCCCCTCAGTTTCTGGAACAGGGTGGGTGATATCATAAAAGATGAAGATCCATACGACAGAATAACGGGAGCTCATCCCACCCCACCAATGTGGAGTGGTGGCGCTGAAGCACCTCAATGGTCGACTGCGGAGGCAGTTCATAATCAGAAATGGCTCGATTACAATCAGAGTCAGACCGGTCATGCCAGGTGGTGCAATGAGCTGATCCCGGAAATAATATCCAGAGCATACAGAATGGCTCCTGCCAAACCGGCTGTTGTTACGGAACCATGGTATGAATTCATTGAAGGAAATCCGACTGCGATGGATATCAGGTTTGCTGCATGGTCTTCTGTAATGTCGGGAGCTGCCGGCCACACATATGGAGGCGGACATACCTGGAGAGTACATCTGCCGGAAAGACCCACTGGTATTGGTTCATGGCCAATGGATACAAGTCTCAGTGTAAATACCCTGATTTACCCGGGTGCAGTTTCTGTCGGATTCATGGGAAAATATCTCAGGAAACTCGAATGGTGGAAACTTGAACCTCATCCCGAACTTGTCCTTGAAAACCCGTCACCATTCTGCCTTGCAGATCCGGGAAATGAATACCTGTTCTATCTGAGATACGGTGGATCTATAAAGGTTGACCTGAGCAGTCAGAAACCCTCTGATGAGTTTGAATATCGCTGGACAGATCTTGTAAACAGTTTAGATTCACGATCGGGTAAAATAAAAGGAGGCTCAGTAGTTGAGATAAAATGTCCTGAGGATTACCCCGGTGTCGTAAATTTCAAGGATTGGGTACTCCACCTGAAAAAGATGTAATTATAGATAAAGATCCCTCATTTCACCAGACCTTAGCAGTCTCAGGCCGGGTTCATTCAGGATGAAAGGAGAATTCCTTTTTTATCACAGATCTCATGTATTCTTCAATCCCATTGTTGTCTATATCATAAAAAGGTTCCAGAAGGTTGAAGCTTTTATCTTTCCTGTAATTTTTCCCTTCTGACAAAAAGCTCAGTGCATCTCTCACTTTCAGAAGCCGGTTAGAATATTCCGAAGCCATATTAACAATTTCTCTCAGACTTATTCCCTCACGGAGGATGCAATATATGTCATAATAATCCCTGAATTCACTCCTTCTAAGGATCATCTCAATTTTCATCGCACCGATTGCAGATATGTCAGCTGCCCTGATATTATTGAGGATTTTAACGGGATTCTTTACCGGACTCAGGTTATTCTGTTTTGTCATAAACGTGACTCGTACCTTGTTGATTACAAAATTAACATGATCGAAACCGAGGATATTTCTTGATGTCACTTTCCCTATGGTTGAGAGCTCTCTATCTATAGAAGGCCAGTCAACTTCCGGTTTGTCTTTTTTCCGGTTCTTCGTCCATATACAGAAGTCAAGGTCTTCACTTTTCCTCTTATTTAACTGAACAGACAGGGCGCTCCCTCCTATCAATGTATATTCACTTACTGTCGTCAACGCCGAAAGTGGTGCGAATAAAAGATCAGTATTAGTTGCCAGTCCGTTCATTTCAGTGAAATCAATCTTTTTCGTATCGTATCACGGATATACCTTTCCGGGTCTTTTATATTGAAATATAGAAATGCAAACAAAATATTTAGCTTATAATATGATGATCCCAAAGGAATAATGAACTCCTTCCAGACGTCTTTAATAACCTTTTTTGAAAAAATCCTAAAAAGAGATTCAATATCAGCGAGGTCGAGATACATGAGTACTTTTTCAATCAGCTCTGTATCGCTTATCTCCTCAATTGATTGGTTTCCATACCAGAATGCATTTTCGAGCCTGAGTTTCCTTAAAAGTTCCTTTTTTATTCTTCCATGGATGCTATTGTCTTCCCATCTCATTTGCCTTACAAGTCTGTAACCGCAAGCTTCAAGCAGCCTGATGCGACTCTCCAGATCGAGCTTGTTTTCAAGGAACCTCTTCTTATAAACCCTGGCGGTTGAATCATTAGTTCCGGATTTTTTGTACCAGCCCCTCCTGCTTATAAGTCTTTCTATTGCCTGATCAGTCGTAAACATAACACAAATATACTAATTTCGTTACATATTTGAAACGTTTATATATGTTTTATGTATTTATTCTACCGGACTTAAGTTTTCGATCTCATTTTGATCCAAATGGTTCTGCCATTCCGGGCGACAGCGAGGCATCTTTCACGATCTGACAGAACCCATATTGAGAGCTTTAACACCAGCATTTCCAAAGAGGCATCTTTCACGATCTGACAGAAACCATATTAAGAGTTTCTACACCAGAATTTCCAGCGAGGCATCCTTTGCGATCAGTGCTATTCAGATTATCGTATCGAGAAACCTTTTACACAGGTCAAGAGAATATTTCCGTGATTCAAGGGTCCCTTCATAGGCTTTGTCTTCAACCTCAACACACACAGGTCCGTCATACCTGATATCATTTAGTGCGGAAAAGAATTTCCGCCAGTCGATATCTCCGAGACCAGGAAGCTTTGGTGTATGAAATTCAAGAGGATATGCCATAATACCGACCTCGTCGAGCTTATCAGGGTAAACCCTTGCATCTTTCAAATGTATGTGAAAGAGCTTGTCTTTGAATTCGTAAAGAGGTTTGATGTAATCCATCTGCTGCCATAACAAATGGGACGGATCATAATTCAGACCGAAAAACTCACTGTCTATTTCTGAAAACATTCTTCTCCAGATCACAGGTGTTGTGGCAAGATTATTACCACCAGGCCATTCATCCTTTGTAAAGATCATCGGACAGTTCTCTATTCCAACCTTAACATTCCTGTCTTCAGCGTATTTTATTATATCAGGCCATAACTTCCTGAACAGGTCAAAGTTTTCATCAACAGACCTGTTCTTATCTCTTCCGATGAAAGTATTGATACGGTTAACTCCGAGTTTTGCAGAGGCTTCAATAACCTTTTTAATATGCTGAATATAGAAGGCCCCTTTCTCCAAATCCGGATCCAGCGGATTCGGATAATACCCCAATGCCGATATCGTGATATTTTTTTGTTTTACATATTGATTGATATGATTGATTTTCCTTCCATCAAGCGTATCCACATCAATATGAGTCACACCGGCATATCGCCTTTCAGCCTTTCCTAAAGGCCAGCAGCATACTTCAACACATTCATATTTAAGTGCGGCTGCATAATCAATGAGCTCTTCGAAACTCAATTCCGGAAGAATTGCACTTACAAATCCCAGTTTCATAATACCTCCTTTTTCCGATAAATTTAAAAAAAACTATAGTATCAGCGCTGCAAGGGCTGCTCCGACGAGACCTCACTTGAGAATCTTATTGCAAGTCAAAACATTACTATCCAAAGCGTTTTACAGCTTCCTCAATTATTGTTACAGTTGCGGTGGTGCCGGACCGTGCCGCTCCTGCTTCCCTCATTTTAAGAAGATCATCCAGCGTCCTTACTCCTCCTGCACATTTTACCTTTACCTGTGGTCCGGAATATTTCCTCATAAGTTCCACATCGTAGACGGTTGCTCCTGTATAATTATATCCGCCTCCCGGCTGTTTTACAAAGCCATAACCGGTAGACGTTTTTACAAAATCTGCTCCGGCCCTGGTACAGATTTCACACAACCTTATCTTATCCTCATCGCGGGTTATATAATCGGTCTCAAATATCACTTTAACGATCGCATTGTTGCCGTGACACACATCTGTAATAGCTTTAATCTCATCTTCAACATATTCCCAGTCACCGCCAAGAGCTTTCCCGATATTTATCACCATATCTACTTCAACCGCTCCATCTTTACAGGCCTCCTGCGCTTCAAAAACCTTCACTTCCGTTGAACTGTTACCATGAGGAAATCCGATAACACAACCAACAGGAACGCCAGATCCTCTCAGTATCTTTAAAGCTTTTTTCACTGCATAGGGTTTAACACAAACCGAGGCGACATTATATTTTTTTGCAATCTCACATTCCCTGAGCAGGTCAGCATCCGTCATGGCCGGGTGTAAGATTGAATGATCGATCATCTTTGCAAGTGCTTCAATTTTGTTCATCTTTTCTGTTCTTCAGGTTAATTTAATAACTTATAACTACCTCATTACCATCATGGTGGCTTATCTCCAATACTCCACCGGTATTTAGTTTATGCCATGACCAGGAATTATCTTCCGGAATACTACTTTCAGGCAGATCCTTATCATTAAGGGTTACTTTTACAGGTTTTTTAATAACTCTCAGTAATTCTGTTGATTTCTTATCATATGTCTTGTATTCTATCTGATTACCTGAATACTTTATCGACTTTATTACAGACGAGCTTCCAAGCAGATGATTTTCATTTTCGGGGGCAAGTTCCGGGCAGGCTTCCATTGCCCGGAGATAGTGCCTGACGTAATCACCGTAGCCATCTGTAAGCCATATATCGTCGCGAATATATCTGTTGCGCCCATCAGCTGCAACAGTGTATGTTGCCCAGTTAAGTGTATGGATGGCATTGGCTGAGAAAGAAGTATCACCCGAAAGTACTGCATACATCAGTTCAACAGAAGCCTGACGGGAAGAGTGACTGTTCCCCGGAACCCTGTATACTGTCTGTTCATTCATAACTGTTACCTTATACTTTTCATATTCATGATTGCCAAGTTCCCTGTATGTCCAGTCAAAAATGCCTTTTACTTCCAATTTCCAGTCCGGAAAAAGATCCCTGTGACTCAGAATAAACATGGCAAAAGTGATGGCATTTGTCTGCGTGTCACTCCATCCGGGGATATCTTCAAAAAATGGCCCCCACTTATTTGTTTTGAGCGGGTATGTCTTCATCCAGTTCAATAATAAACTGAAAGCTCTTTCATAAAGTTCTTTTTCATCAGGATTCAATAATTTAAGTTCCTCAAATAACATCATTGTTCCTGTCCAGTTTGAAGTATAATGTGCAGGCCTGATTTTTTTACCTGTATGGGAATTATCAAAAAGTGATCCGGTTTCTCCAGTACGGGCATTAACCCTGAATGGCAGAGGCGATGTGATACTGTCTCCTTTCTGAACATTTTCGGCGAGGGTAGAAGCTATACGTATTGCGCCTTCAAGATATTTCCCTTCACCGGTCATCTTGTACAGATTTACAAGTTCATAACCGAAATTCCCCGCTTTATCAGGCTGTGTAATGCCTTTCCCGTTTCGCATGTCCCCATCGTATTTACCGGAATGTATTTCAGTATTGTACGGGTAAGGTAAATAAGGCCACTTATCATCAGGTTCTGACAGAGAACGTTCAAGATAGTTATCTGCCATATATTTCATATTCGCCAGGATCTCAGGATAACCTGAATAGGCATATAACAATCTCCATGATGAGAGGGCCATGTTGATCTGGTCACCTCCCAGGCCTCTCATATCATGTCCGGGTTTCCAGACCTGGTGATTCATATAATATTTTAATCCGTTTGAATCAGGCTCCATCTTGTTCCAGAAATTCCAGACAAGCATAAGACAGGTATCATAAGATTCACCCTTATTAGCTGAAAACCATGGTAAAATCGAGCCATCGGTCTTATCAATTCTTACCGGGTGATACTGTATTGTATCGCTTAAAAGAACTGTATCATTCAATGAAGGCCGGAGTACCGGGTTGTGATTACAGGAGTTCAGCACGGGAAAGAGCACAACAACCGCCATTATTCTTATCAGATCCTTATCATTGATCAATCTCATTTAACCTTTGAAAATTATCATGAAATTTACTTAGTATAAAATTAAAACAACTGTCGTTAATTTACCATATCTTTTTTTTGTAAATTTCTATATTAATAAAATTAATCTGATTTGAAATGGATCGCAGGAAATTTATTCACAAAACTTCTCTGACCTCAGCAGCAATAGGGCTGGGTTCAATTATTCCGACAGGCTCATGGTCATCAGGTGTTTCTCCCGGTGATACGCTTAATGTAGCACTTATAGGCTGCAGAAATATGGGATTTGGCATCCTTCAGCACCATCTCTCAAATCCTGGAGTCAATTGTGTCGCAATGTGCGATATAGATGATTCAATTCTTAATGAGAGGTCAGCGGAGGTCAGCAAGAAATTCAATCAGTCACCAAAACTTTACAAGGATTTCCGGAAATTATTAGAACAGAAGGATATAGATGCAGTTATTGTGGGTACACCCGATCACTGGCACTGTCTGATTACTGTGTCTGCCCTCCAGGCAGGAAAACATGTCTATTGCGAAAAACCGATGGCAAACACGATTGCAGAATGTAATATTATGGTCAGGGCAGCAAATTATTATAATAAACAGGTTGTTCAGATCGGACAACAGCAGCGAAGCGGCCTTGTTTTTCAGAAAGCCATGGAACTTATAAAGACAGGCAAAATAGGTAAACTCAGAAGAGCGAATATATGGGCAAATTTCAATTATGGTGTCGGCCAGAATATCATACCGGATGAACCTGTTCCGGCAGGTGTCGATTTTGATATGTGGCTAGGTCCTGCGCCTATAAGAACCTTTAATAAAACGAGGTTCCATGGGGTTTGGAGAATGTTCTGGGATTATGGCGGCGGGCTGATGTCCGACTGGGGCGTCCATCTGCTTGATATAGGTCTGTGGGCAAAAGATATAACCAGTCCTCCTGAAAAAGTACTGGTATACGGCGCCAACACATATCATGAAAAAAGAAGCCGGGAAACCTTTGACTCAATGTCTGTCATTTATCCAAAAGATGACTTCGTGATCAACTGGGATATGACGGCAGGAGTCGAAAAAGGGCCTTACGATTCTTCCTACGGTCTGGTCTTTATCGGAGATCTCGGAACCATCGTTCTTGACCGTTCAAAACTGATAATAAATCCTGAATGGGACAATCAGGCAAAAAAACCCAAGATCGAAGAATATAAATTTACTAAGGGGAAAGAATCCCATGGAGATCATGTAAAGAATTTTTTGGATTGCATCAGAACGGGTAGTAAACCAGCCTGTCCTCCGGAAACGGGCAGGGCAGCTGCTCTTCATGTCCATATTCCGAATATAGCAGCCAGAACCGGAGAACCTGTACTTCTGTGGGACGATATGAATAACAGATTTACAAACAGTGAGGCAGCAAATGAGCTGATCACTACTGTTTACCGTAAACCGTGGGCTTTACCGGTATTTTAGCGAAGGGCGGTGAGCGGTGAGCGGTGAGCGGTGTCCCGGAACCTGAATTTCTGATCCGGTCCTGGGCTAACGAGGTGATGATGTCATGCTTATTCGTGGAATTTCAAGGTTTAACTGCAGGAAACGAGTATTGCTCTGAATCTCCGATCCTTATATACCTTCTGCTCCTGAATATCTGTTGCCCCCCTGATGGCTGAAATTCCGTTACTATCAGATAACCTCCATTCCTGGATGGAAGTCTAAGTGATGCCGGCTGATCCGTCCTGCCATAAGGCGGTATGGAAATTTCAGATCTGATCCTTTTTATGATTTTATTGCCTGAATCCAGCAGTAAAAGTTCAATCCTGCCTGTTACAGGTTCAGGATGATCATTTACACCAACCAGTTTAAAATCCAGTTTCTGTCCGGGTGAATAATTTCCGTTGGGAAAATATCGCTGGTCGGCAAGATCGATAAACACATTAGCGGGTGCAAAGGCATGTCTGAACCATTGAAACGAGGGTCCGGCTTCAAGATCGCGTATATCATTTATATACCAGTCACCTGTAAAACCGTAATTATTTGTAAGATGAGTAAAGGCAAGTACTCCGGCAAATGACCTTTCGGCTCTCAGCCATTCCGTTTCACACTGCAGCCAGTAAGCCTGAAATTCACGCCTCTGCTCCGGTGTTGCATTCTCTCCGATAAGATGATCGTAAGCCTTTTTGGTCAGCTTTGCAGCCTGTCCGTCTCTCCACAACCAGTTCCAGCCATATTCATTCACCAGCTGTGCAGCAGTGGCTGTAAGAAACCTCCGGTGCCCCTCCTCCCAGTCATCTATTTTCCCAAGGAGATATGGATTCTTCATTATATATTCAGCAGGATCCTTTGCATTATTAAATCCCCATGCCGCTCTGTACGGATGAGGTTCATCAACAGGATCTTCAGTAAGCATATCTGATGCCACCATATACCCGGCATCCCAGATACGGGTCGGATCCAGCTTCTGCAATTCGGGTATCAAAATATTCCCGATAAATGAATTCCAGTTTTCATTTATTGCATCCCAGATCACAATACTGGGATGGTTCCCGTCACTCCAGACCCAGTCGGTGTACTCCTCCCTTATCTGCTGATCCCATCCGTGGTTCTGCCAGTACATCCATTCATTCTGGAACATAATGCCGTATTCATCGGCCAGATCATACCAGAAATCAGGGACCAGGCCCACACAGATCCGCATGGCATTCCATCCGATCTTTTTCGGATCATCGATAAGCATCCTCTTCACCCATTCCCTGTCCCAGGGTAATTCCCTGCAATCAGGATCTTCAAAAAAACGATGAAGAGTAATGTTTGTACCACGGAAAATATACTTTTCTCCATTCAGATAAAAGTATTTACCCCGGCGTTCAAAATCCCTCATCCCAAAAACTTCTGTGATCCTGTCGGAATAATCTGATCTGTCAGAAAGGATAATTTCCGCCTTATACAGGAAGGGATGCTCAGGTGACCATGTCTTAAAAGATGTAACTGGTATCTCAAGTTCAAAAAGTGATTCATTATCCCTTACGGCACTACCCCTTAAAAGGGATTTTGCCAGCACATTTCCCGATAACTTCTCCTTTAAAACCACATTGATCATTATACTGTCCTGCATCGGATCGCCATACATTACCTGTTGAGGATAGAAACTTCTGACAAGGATCTTTACAGTAACCTTACTTTCCTTCACTGAAGGCAGTATAAGTGAATTAAGTATCTTTTGCTTCCCTGAAAAAGAAAGATATACATCATCCCATATTCCGGGAATGTAATTTGCTTTTTCCTTATCTGTACTACCTGCGGCCCACGGCGGCAGCCATATCCTTTCCCCTACCCTGATAAGAATTTCATTCGGTTCACCGGGTCTGATTGCATCCGTAATCTTTAATCTCACGGGAGTGTAACAGGCTACCGACTGACCCGCATCATGACCGTTAATATAAACCTGAGTTACAAACTGGCTTTTTAGAATGGTCAGCATTACCTCTGTCCCCTCCTGTAATGATGGAATGTCAATAATCCTTCGGTACCAGCTGTACTTTGGCTTGTATTTTATATTAGTATAATCCGATGTCTCCTCATAATAAGATTCTGAGGGTTTCTGAAAAAGCTGATCATAAGCTTCAATTTCAGGCTGTGCCAGGTGAATCAATCCCGGAACAGGACATTTGCGTGAGAATCTTTCAGGAGGAAATGCCTCATCAGTCTGTTCAAATTCCCAGATACCGTTAAGGTCAATATCAGTTCCTGGTAACTGGCCCCTGGATAATGAGACCGCAAAAATGAATAAAATGCAGGTTATAGTTTTTTTCACGTTCAAATAATTTTAATTATTACAGTCAGATAGTTTTCCTGGCAGAGCCGGAAAATCAATATTTTTAACCCCCGGCGCATGAATAAAAGTAAAAGATTCTCAGTTCAGATCAAAATCATTCTGCTTTTTTAAGTAATATTTTAAGGAAAGTATTCTGCTGTTTTTTGTCTAAGATCCTGATCTATATCCCTTCAAATTCCTTAAATTTGATCTGCCAATCTTCATTTTTCAATTTATTAATATGCTTTATGTATCCTTTGTAAAACCTTTGTGCCCTTCGTGTAAACCTTTGTGCTCTTTGTGGTTAAATGATTTAATATGAAGAAGATAATTTGCCTGCTCCTTGGCATCAGCGTCATCTGTTTGACTTCTCACTGCCAGGAAAATCCCTGGAAAGGCAGTTCAGCCGATCTGAACCATGGAAAGCTGAAGATCTCTGAAAATAAACGGTTTCTCGTTTTTGAAGATAATACTCCCTTCTTTTATCTGGGCGATACCGGATGGGAACTTTTTCATCGGCTTAACAAAGAGGATACTGAAAAATACCTTGAAAACCGCCGTTCCAAGGGATTCACAGTGATACAGGCTGTAGCACTGGCAGAGCTTGACGGACTTAATACTCCGAATGCAGAAGGCCACAGGCCACTCATTGACAATGATCCTCTGAAGCCCAATGAAGCATATTTTCAACATGTCGACTGGGTGATCAGAAAAGCAGCTGAGAAAGGCATTTTTATCGGTTTACTTCCTACCTGGGGAGATAAGGTCGATAAAAGATGGGGAACAGGCCCTGTAATTTTCAATAAAGAAAATGCCTTCAGATACGGGCAATGGATAGGCAACCGATATAAGAATTTTCCGAACATTATCTGGATCAATGGCGGCGACCGCGACGGAGGAGGGGATAATAAGCCTATTTGGGAGGCACTTGCAAACGGGATCAAATCGGCCGATAAGGATCATCTGATGACTTTTCATCCCTGGGGTGAAAGAAGTTCATCAGAGTGGTTTCACGACAGTGCATGGCTCGATTTTAACATGTCCCAGACCGGTCACGGACATGCGAGGAGGCTGATTGAATCTCGTCCCTTCCTTTCCAGGATACCCGACCAGTCTATGATAGCACCCGGGTATTTTCCGGAAACAGATTTTATTGTCGCAACCCGCGGGGATGGTTATGCATTTGTATATTTCCCAACCGGCTGGAGTGCAGATATAATCCTGGAAAAGATCGGTGGCACTGAAATAAATGCTTTCTGGTTTGATCCCCGGACCGGTGAATAGAAACCCGCGGGAAAATTTCCGGGAAAAAGTACTCAGAAATTCACACCTCCGTCAAACGGAAGAGGGAACGACTGGGTTCTTGTTCTTGACGATGCGTCAAAAAGCTTTAAAAAGCCCGGGCAATAAACTATTTTTAATTGCTTATAAAACTTAAATTTGCTGGTTCTGAATTTCAACATAACAAATTATTAAAATAGAATCTATGAAATCATCTGTATTTAAAATCAATGCTCTGGTTTTAACTCTCCTTGCCGTTTCATTATGTGCACAGGGAGAAGTAAAGCTGCCGGCGATTTTCAGCGACAACATGGTTATGCAGCAACAGACTGATGCTGCTATCTGGGGCTCTGCGACTGCCGGGTCGACTGTCAGGATCACCACCTCGTGGAATAAAAGATCATATTCCGCAAGAGCAGGTTCCGACGGTAGATGGAAGATAAAGGTAACAACACCTGTTGCTGGAGGACCCTACACAATAACGATCAGCGAAGGGAAGACGAGGGTTCTTAAAAACGTTATGATAGGCGAAGTATGGGTATGTTCAGGTCAGTCAAATATGGAGATGCCGGTGAAGGGTTATCGCAATCAGCCCATCACCGGTTCATTGGAGTACATAGTCACTTCAGCCAACCCGTCGATCAGGCTTATAACTGTTCCCAAAGTAACCAGTTTAATCCCGCTTGATGATTTTAACGGATCATGGAAACTATGCGAACCCGAAAATGTCAGCGAATTCAGTGCAACAGCATATTTCTTCGGTCTTATGCTGAATAAATCGCTGGGTATACCGGTTGGTCTTATAAATACCAGCTGGGGAGGAACAAGGATCGAGCCATGGATCAGCGAGGCAGGATTTAAAAATTTCGACTGGGTCAAGCTTCCCGACAAAAACATTCAGCAGGAGAAGCTTTCACCACAGACACCGACGGTCCTTTATAACGCAATGATAAATCCGATTGCCGGTTATGGAATCAGGGGAGCGATCTGGTACCAAGGAGAATCGAACCGGAATGAATACAGGGAATATGAAAAGCTCATGCCCGGACTAGCACTTAACTGGCGGGCGATGTGGAATATCGGTGATTTTCCGATGTATTATGTTCAGATTGCACCATTTGATTACGGACCTGTGGGTGCCAATTCAGCTTTTCTTCGTGAAGCACAGCTGAAGGCATCAACAGCAATACCTAATTTTGGTATGGCATGTATAATGGACATCGGGGAAAAGGATTGCATCCATCCTGCCGGTAAGAAAATAACCGGTGACAGGCTTGCATATCTTGCACTTGCCAAAACATATGGGAAAAAAGGATTCCCCTGCGAAGGTCCTGTAATTGACGAAATGAAAATCGAGGGGTCGCAGGTGAAATTAACTTTCAAAAATGCACCAAACGGTCTTACCTCTTTCGGGAAAGAGCTGACCTGTTTCGAGCTTGCCGGGGCAAATAAACGTTTTTATCCGGCTCAGGCCTTCATTACCGGAACAGGCATCACACTCTTTTCGCCTTTTGTCGGTGAACCGGCATCTGTAAGGTATGCATTTAAAGATTTTATTATCGGCGACCTGTTCAATATTGAAGGACTACCCGCTTCATCATTCCGTACAGACGACTGGGATCAATAGGATATCCGGCGTCCGGCGTCCGGCGTCCGGTGTGCGGCGTGCGGTGTGCGGTGTGCGGCGTGCGGTGTGCGGTGTCGGGCGTGCGGCAGACTGCCAGGATTAAACTCATGAAGGGTGCCAGAAGCGGGAGAACCGGAACCGGAACATGATGCCTGATGCCGCATGCCGGAAGCCGGATGCCGGATGCCGGACGCCGGACGCCGCAAGCCGGACGCCGGAAACCGTTTCATGTGAACATTTCCTCGTAATGAGGTATCGGGTCAAAAATGCCGCCTCCGGTCTTATAGAACTCTTTATCAAGTTCGTAAACACCTCTTTTTACAGTAACCCACGGAGCATCCTTCCGGGGATGATAACCAAGCATTGTATTCCAGTTCAGATAGTTCTGATGACCGTTGCTCTCAACCAGTCCGAGGTTGCCTATTCCAGGGAATGATGCCAGCCTTGCCGCTACATTCTTGTTCCATTCCACAAGTACGGGATTAACAGTAAGGTCGGCGCAAAAACATGGAATATCTCTTTCGTGTGCTGCCTGTGCTATCTTCATTGTCATGCTGAGGGTCTTTGCAATTGCTTTTAATGCTATTGCCTTATATCCCATCTCTATACGCTTCACTGCATCCTCAACAGTATGAGCGCTTTCGTCTGAAGCAAGCCTGACAGGAATATCGCTGACATCAATTTCAAGCTCCTCCGGAAATGGTTCCTCTATAATGGCAATCTGATCAAAAGCACCGATGCTCTTTGCATGATCCAGAAGTTTCATCAGTGTCTCTTTCTTCTCATATCTTCCGTTAGCATCAAAATAATAGGGCAGTTTACCATTCTTTGTATAAGCAGTATTTACATCCCCTATAGCTTTATGAATTGCAGTGAGCCTTTCCTTATCTTTTTCAAGCATCTCTTCCTGGGTTCCGGGCTGTCCAATCTTGATCTTCATAAAGAAATAGCCGTCGTCAGTTGCTTTTTTTATTTCTTCAATAGGAATTGCATAGGCCATCAGCGGGATCCCTGCCACTTTATCGTGCCTGCTGGAAAGTGCCGGTCTATAGGCAGGAGGGATCAATCCGTCAAAAGTGCTGATCTTATTTTCTTTTGCATAAAGCAGCCATGCAGCATTATCCAGTCCGACAAGTGCATTGAGGGCAAATGTTTTTCTCAGCTGCGGATTTGAGGTGACTTTTTGTCCGAATGAGTAAACTTCCGGTAAGATAGCATCCAGAAGTTCAACCGGTGATGTAAAAGTCTGACCACTGACAATCTGCATCGCTCTTTCAGTCATCGCATACATTAATGCGTTGCCTCCGCTTTCTGAATGAGAAGCAAATACAGATGCATCAGACCAGAGTACGCTTTGTGTGCAAAGTCCTATGGAATGAGCGCCCGAGTTACTTTCCAGATAAGAAACCGTCTGCCATATCTCTTTCATATATCCGCCCTTGAACCCGAAAGGACGGATGAGAGGTTCTCTCTCGAAGTTGGAATTGACCTTTGAGATAGTAATCATTTTCTGTCCTGTATTTGTGCATGATGACACCAGTGCTTCCAGTGGTGAAGCAACAGCTGCCGCTCCGGCAGCCAGGAGGCTGGTTTTTATAAATTTTCGCCGGTTTGTCATTTTTTTTTCAGGCTAAACCATACTTTGACAGATAACCGTTAAGGAAATCCATGTCTTTTTTAAATTTTGCCACAATAATATCCTGCTTCCGTGCGAGCGGATAGTTTTCCTCAGCTTTTGTGAACAAAGGATATTCCACATGAAGTGTCATAGGAGCTTTAATATTCAGTTCTATAAGCGTTTTAAAATAAAGATCCCAGTTAACCATTCCTTCGCCCATGGGTACAGTGACCGCAGCAGGTTTGCCCTTAACAGTCTGCCATGTAAAATCCTTTATGGCCAATGTCTTGATATAAGGTGCAAGTAGTTTCATTCCAAGAACCCAGGAATTTGCACCTTCAACCATTGCATGCCTCACATCGTACTGGCATCCGATATTCTCCGGAGGAAGATCTTTAAGAAGTTCATAAAGATCCCATACAGGACCGCCAATTCTGGCTCCTGCATGGTTCTGATAACCGCCATGGATCTTATATTTCCTGTTAAGTCCGGCAATACCTGTCAATGCATGTTTGTATTCCTGAAGCGTTCCCAATATACCTTTTTCATTATCGTATTCAGCCCATCCGAGCCTGTAATGTGTTACACCCGATGAGGCTGCTGTTTTAAGTATGTTTTCAGCATAAGGATCATCAGGCGACAGAATAGCGGTAACCATCATATCTATGACAAGGTTGTATTTCTTTGCCTCAGCGGCCAGCCGTGGCAGATCCTCTTCAACCTTTTCAGGCACCACTTTACCGCCGGGACGCACTGTCAGGTCAAATCCCTCAATACCTGAACGGTTGAGACACTCGCACATAAAGCCGAAGTCGAAGGCATCAATTGGTTTGGAAAAGAGTCTTACCGGATACTTTTTCTCCGGGGGATTTGTCGTATCCGTTAACCGGAATTTAGTAAACGGGATTGCTGCGCCTGCTGCTGCCATTGTCGTTATGAATTCTCTCCTGTTTTGTTTCATTTTTTTATTCTTTATAATTTCCAGGGTGAACGGTAATCATAATGAAGAAGAGTGTTTGCTTTTTCATTATTTGTAAACCTCTCGTTCACCGGATCCCACTGCAGTCTTTCCTTAACTTCAAGTGCGATATTCGCCAGGTGTGCAAAGCTTGTTGACCTGTGACCCTCTTCGATAGGGCACAGGGGTGTTTCGCGCGATTTAATGCAATCGAGGAAATTCCTTATCAGGTTTCCTGCATTGTCACCGATACTTTCTCCGGGTTGAAGTGTATCCTTCAGGTTGAACTCCTCAGCTTTCAGCGTATGCTTGTATGTCTGGAACTGCCCGTTACCTGACGGATAGATACGGTAACCCCTCTCATCGGCATTCACTGTTCCCAGAGTACCGCGTAATTCCAGTTCACCATACCTGAACATGTTCCCGCTGCTTGCCTCATATGTGCAGAAAGTCACAATGGCACCCGATTTAAACTCAAATGTAACCTGCATTGTATCGGGTATGGTTCTGTCGTCATCGACGAAGTACTTCCCTCCATGATTACTGATTGCCACCGGAGCTGTTTCTCCCATCATCCAGCGGATAGCATCCATATAATGAACGCCCCAGTTTCCCATCTGGCTGGAATAATCACTCCACCATCTGAACTTATAGGGATGAATATTATACTGGAATGGTCTGTAGGCTCTTGGACCCAGCCACATATCCCAGTTAAGATCAGCCGGCGGGTCTTCGGGTTTCATTCTTCCTATACCGTCGGGAAACATATTGTCGATCCTGTGTGCCATTCCGACTGATATTTTCCCGATCTTTCCTGAACTGATCTCGCTGAATAGCTTCTGGTATACTTTAGAACCTCGCCTGTTAAGACCTACGGCCACAACTCTTTTTGTTTCTGCCTGAGCATTTACCATAGCTCTTCCCTCGCGAAGGGTAATTGTCAGAGGCTTCTCGACATACACATCTTTTCCGGCTTTAACAGCGCCTATCATTTGTATGGCATGCCAGTGATCGGGGGTTGCTATACAGACAGCATCTATATCCTTGTTCTCAAGAAGTTTCCGGAAATCCTTATACAATACAGGTTTAACTGGAAAGGTTTCTCCCATTTTTGGTATCCTGCCTCCCAGTTCCAGGAAACGCGGATGCACTTTTGTCCTGTCGCGCAACATATAAGGTTCATATGTATCACAAAAAGCAGCGACGTTTACATCAGGTTGTTTCATGAACATTTCAAGGAGCTGTGAGCCCCTGTTGCCGATACCGATGAAACCGACATTTATCTTTTCGTTAGCTCCTGATATACGTTCATAGGCTGAAGCCGGTAATGAGGCAGCTCCGAGGGCTACTCCGGCTGATGCCATTCCTGTCTTAGTTATAAACTCTCTCCTGGTTGTCTTATCTCTTTTTCCCATTTAGTGGTTTATTAATCATGTAATCCGTAAATTATAAAATCTGCACATAATTGAATTCCTTCTGCGCTCTTTGCGTAAACCTCTGCGAACTTTGCGGTTATAAAAGTTTTTGTTCAACCGCAAAGGGCGCGAAGGTATACGCAAAGGACACAAATGGCTTAAAAGATATCATTACTTGTTAAAGTGACCATCCCTCGCGGTACTGAGTATGAAGGAATTTATCAGCTTCAGGGAGATCGGGGAAACAGAATTTCTCCGGATCGAACTTCAGAAGCCTGCCGCTGAGTGTTTCTTTCAGCTCTTTCCTTATTGCAATAT
>JAKQPD010000008.1 GCA_029564935.1 Bacteroidota bacterium | reverse complement strand
GAAATTGATAAGGTCCGTAATTGTTGGAACAATTGGATATCACAATGGGCAGTCCATAAGTATCATGATATGCCCTGACAAAATGATCACTCGCTGCCTTCGATGCCGAATAGGGACTATGTGGATCATATTTGGTTTCTTCTGTGAACAATGTTTCATCAAATCCAAGTGCACCGTATACCTCATCGGTAGAAACATGGTAGAATCGTTTTCCATCAAAATTGCCGGACCATTTCTCTTTTGCCGCCTGCAATAGGGATAGTGTTCCCATCACATTGGTTCGGGCAAAGATAAATGGCTCAGTGATGCTTCTGTCCACATGGCTCTCGGCAGCAAGGTGTATCACTCCATCTATCATATAAACATTAAAAATCTCCCGGATTCTGTCAAGATTGCAAATATCCTCTTTAACGAAGATATAGTTGGGCTTTCCTTCCAGATCACGCAGGTTGTTGAGATTACCTGCATAGGTCAGTTTATCCAGGTTGATAATCCTGTATTCGGGATATTTATAGACAAACAACCGTACAACGTGAGAGCCAATGAAACCGGCTCCACCGGTGATCAAAATATTTCTTGTGTAATTCATTTTATCAGGTTTAGGAGGTATTGTCCGTACTGATTTTTTTTCATTGGATCTGCCAATCGAATGATATCTTCGCTGTTTATCCATCCCTTTTTATAGGCAATTTCTTCCAGGCAGGCAATTTTCAATCCCTGTCTCTTTTCAATGACCTCTACAAATGTAGAGGCTTCGGATAAAGATTCATGGGTTCCGGTATCGAGCCATGCGAAACCTCTTCCCAGCTGCTTAATTTTGAGCGATTTATTCTTCAAATATTCCTGGTTTACCGTAGTAATTTCAAGTTCTCCACGGGCAGAAGGTTTGATATTCTTAGCAATACGGACCACACTGTTAGGATAAAAATAGAGACCTGCCACTGCGTAGTTCGATTTTGGATTGGAAGGCTTCTCCTCAATACTTAGTACATTGCCCTGTTTATCAAATTCAGCCACACCGTAACGTTCCGGATCATTTACATAATAGCCGAATACAGTGGCTTTCTGGTCTCCTTCGGCTTCTTTGACCGCCTTTTCAAGCATAGGTCTAAATCCCTGTCCATAAAAGATATTATCACCCAGCACCAGGCAAGCGCAATCATCTCCAATAAACTGATCTCCAATTATAAAAGCCTGTGCTAAACCGTCTGGACTGGGTTGCTCTGAGTACTGAAAATTGACACCATAATCACTTCCATCACCCAGTAATCGCTCAAAACCGGGTAAGTCCTGTGGGGTAGAGATAATTAGGATATCCCTGATTCCTGCAAGCATCAATACAGAAATGGGATAATATACCATCGGTTTGTCATAGATGGGTAACAACTGTTTACTTACCCCTTTGGTAATAGGGAATAAACGTGTGCCGGATCCCCCTGCAAGGACTATTCCTTTCATTGATATACTTTTTTACATTATCAGTTTTGTTTTCGTATCCTATTGA
>JAKQPD010000425.1 GCA_029564935.1 Bacteroidota bacterium | reverse complement strand
TGAAACCGAAGAATAATTGCGTGGAATTCCGCCCGAATCAGGTCGGAAGTGAATCTTATGAAAAGCGCAGGAGGCAGCGTTTATTGAGAAAGGGGGAATTTATATGAGCTGATTTGACGATGATCTAATTAATTCAAGACGTATTATTATGAGCAAGGGGTGGACTCCAGGGAGTCGCCCCTTTTTTATTCTCGAAAACATGAAACCCGGAATCGCCATGTCCTGGCTGGCAGTCTATTAAACTTGAAGAATTTCAAAGAAAGGTTGGTTTTTAAAATGGAAGAATTTACATCAAGAGATAAACAGATTTTTGCTGACATGAAAGCATGTGTCCAGGATCTCGGATTAAAGATTTTGGATGAGAAGCGTGAGGATGACATCATTTCAGGGATATCCATGTTTGAATACGAAAATTACAACATGGGAATTTTTTTCTCGTATAACCCGTCATATAATTTGGCTGAAGTGTTAATCCGTTATGCAGATTTACCGGCCGAGAAACTTCCGGCCCTATATGAATTACTTAACGACATTAACGGCAATCTGACTTTCAACCACTTCTTTGTTGATGCTGGTACAAGAATTCTCGCATTGCGGTCGGGCATAACGGTGACAAACTACTTTCTCAACAAGGAATCGTTTAAGCTGTTAATGCAGCAGAATCTTGGCATAGGAAATACATTCATGCCCTTGATTGGAAGGCTTCTCGCTACTGATCAAACTCCCCAAACCATTATGGATGAGTTCTATGCAACGAAGGATAAGATGCCCCCGGAATTCCTTGGACCGGATGGGAAATTAAAAGTCGGGAAGAAGACAGCGGAGTGTCCCTTTATCATAGAGGCTAGTGCGGATATGCCTGCTTTCCCTACTCACACACATGGACTGACGGAATTGGGATGGCCTGAATTTCTGATGGACCTGCTGTCTTTGGGCGCTGATGGAACAGGCAGTCGAATCAATTTGTCCTACGATTATTTCAATAAGCCGGAGAATAAGAGCAAGCTGGAGGCCATTAAAAACGGGAAAACCGTGAAATTGACTATCAAGGATCTCAAGCCGGATGCAAAACCGGAAGATATGGTTTACTGCTATCGCAGGGTTTCCCCAGAGTTTGAAATGGTCAAGCTGGCCTATTGCATCGAGAGTCCTGATGACATTGATCCGGCGATGTGGTTTGTCCAGATTTATATCGAGGGTGATGATTTTGCCCTGACCGATGAATACTACAAGGGCGGAATCAAGTGGTAGTCTAAAAGACTGTAAATATTAACCATAAAATGGAGATCAATGGTTTCTGAAATTGGTCTCCATTTTTATTTTATCACTTACATAAGGAGAATAAAATGAGTAAGCAAAAGAAAAAT
>JAKQPD010000407.1 GCA_029564935.1 Bacteroidota bacterium | reverse complement strand
GAATGGTGTTCCGGCCGGTGACTTTGAGATGCTTCTGATCAGGTGCAATATCCTGGAGGCGCTGTTGATCAAGGCTTTCATGCCGGCGGAGGAGTTTGAGAAGTATGTAATGAAATAAGATGAAAGATAAAAGTGTAAAGGCAAAAGAAGGGGAAAAACAAAAATTCAAAGGCGAAGGTAAAAAGATTAAAGTGACACTATATGAATGATATTTTCAAAGACCGCAAAACCCCGGGCTCGCAGGAGTGTAAGACAAAATATGTCAGAAACAGCAAAACCATCTCCGGTCGTCTCCATGACGAGATGGTGATGATGGATATTGAGCAGGGGAAGTATTTTTCACTGAACCCTGTGGCCACACGGATCTGGGATTTACTGGAGAGTCCACTGGCATTGGATGAATTATGTTTAGCCCTCATGGAAGAATATGAGGTTGATACTTATCAGTGCAGGAGTGATGTGGAAGAGCACCTGGAGCAGATGATCAGCCTGGGGCTGATTATACGGCAGAGCTAACCGGTTTATGACCTGTTACAGGAATACCTTCTTTGTAGCGACTTTATTCCCATCGGTGATTTTAATCACATAAATGCCATTTGCCACTACCGGAAGTGAAACAGTGTTAAGATTTGTATCAGTAAGTTGAGCTTCAAGTATTATATGGCCGGATATATCATATATAGTACAGGTAGCCCTGTCGCTTATCTCACCTTCAATGCTTAGCGTATTCCACGAAGAAACCCATATTCTGACATCCAGTTCGTCGGGTATAGCAATCACGGGTACGATGCTTGTTATCGTTGTACCTGCTTTCAGGAAGAATCTTCCCGTGCCGTAAGTCTCTGCGGGGATGACAGCGCTGTAAGAGTTGACGCCCAGTTCAATGACTGATCCGGTCAGGCGATCTTCGAGCCAGAACCTGTAATTATCGAGAGGCACAGTCCTGGCAGAGAATGTCACTGTTCCTCCCTTTTTTGAATTAATACCTAAAGGGACGGTTATCGTGTCTGCACCCCATGCCGGCAGAGCCTGTCGGGCGTAATTCACAGTGTTGTTACCTGCTGCAAGGGTTGTGAAGACATCAATGTCTGCCCCGGAGTCATAAAGGCCGACATCATATCCGGGGTCAAGACCCACAGTCATCTGGTCATTGTAGACTATCATTGCAGAAGATTTCTTTCCGTTACAATTGACTTTCAACTCTAATCCGGGCCATGGGTCTTTTGCTTTGGCAGATTTATGCAAGGTAACATTCGCATGGCCCTGCATGGTGCTTCGCCTAAAGGTGAACGACGAATTATTATTGTTTGCAAGAACAAAAAACCCCTGTCCTGCCTGGATATGTGTTTGTGATAATTCGGTGGGATTATCAACATCCCACCCTGTTGAATAACCTATATAAGAATAAGTGCTGCCGTTATAAAGATAAAGGGCAACATAGTTGGGATCAAACTGGTTATCAGCCGCGGTCTCGCTATAATTCTCATCAATAAAAGCTGATACGTTAAGTGCAGATGTATATGGGTTTCCCAGCAGGTTCCAGCCTCCTCCTCCCCATCCTGATCCCGATCTGCCTGTTACGAATTGACGGGATGCATATGAATCACCTTCTTCCATGACGTCAGAATAGGGAGATGATGCCTCGATGGTAATAATATCATCTGTTATGACAGTGCCGGTAAAAGACAGTGTGTTGCCTGTCGATGGTGTGCCGGTTGTATAGCCCTTGCCGGGAACATAGTCGGTTGTTATTGCCCAGTCGCCTTGTACTTCATCCCATAGATAGAACGAGCCATAATCGCCCGGAAGGGTATTGCCGGTGCAGCTCACCGGTGATGAAAGATAATGATAAAGAGAGTCAGGCATTACACGGTTGTAGGTGATGATACCTGTACTGGATCCTTTAACAATAAGAGAACCGCTATTATTGACTGCATCTGATTCGATTGTCAATGTACCGGTGTTGAACAGATCCCCGTTTACAGTCAGAGCTTGCCCCGGGTTGATAACAAGAGAGGCCCCGGGCATGACGGACAAGTTTCTGCAGGTGGCTGTTGTTGAGGCAGAAATGACCGGTTGGAAGGGATAAGCTGGCTTGGGGTTTGCGTCAGCGATTGGTGCATAGATATAAGCATAATCATTTTCACCCGGAACACCACCACCGGACCAGTTTGTGGAAAGACTCCAGTCAGTGTTTTTACCCTGCCATGTTCTGGCAATTATCAATTCAATTCCATCACCTGTTCCGAGATTCCTGGTATATTGTTTACTGGCTGCATTGTTCCAGTGTTCATGAACACCCATGCTGTGCAGTGGAGTTGTACCTGTCGGGTGATTTGGATCATATGTTATACCGGCAGGCCAGCAGGTATTATCGGCCGCCTGGTGCAGATAATCATCAACTCCACCCATTTGAGGAAATGGAAAACTGGTGACGAACTCATTCCTGAGAAGATCAAACCCAACTGATTCTATTGCAACCGGATCCTGCGACACAATAATACAAGAGGACCAATCTGAGGAAAACTCGGTATTGAACGGGGTGCTTGAAAACTTTCTTGGAGGATCAATTGACTCAGATCCTCCCCAGAGGCCGTCAAGCAGGTAGAATAATTCCTTGCCTCCGAGCAAAGCATGACCCATCAGATCTACCTGGACGCGGTACATTCCCATGTTGTATCGGGGGTTTAATGTACTTGGATAATTGTCCGGATTCACAAGTCCCATGTGAAGGTGCTTCGCATCATCCCTGATGTTGGATCCAAGATGGTTCTTTGCAAAAAGTGTGATACCAGCCCTTGCATGGCCTTTAAGTGCAGGGATATTGATTATGTAATCTGCCTGTTCATAGATCTGATAAAGATAATCTTGTGTTACAGGGCTGCCTGAGTTGGCATTATTCCACGATCCTGTTTTCAATATAGAGCCCCTGTCGGAATAATAAATAAGGGCAGTAGTGCTTTTTACTGCCTGTTCTCTGCCCCGGTTGTTATAGGTAGCGTCATTATCAAGATAGTGCACATCAGGAAATTCGGCATGCCACAGATTATAGCTATGTTGATATATATGCTTCATGGGATCGCCGATATAGATATTTCCCTCGGGTACCCCAAGGGTATCAATCAACTGACGCAAAACTGAAAGCACTATCTGAGGGGAAGTCTCGGAAATGTAATAGCCATTATAACGGTTTGGTTCCAGGGTGCTGGTGTTGAAATTTCCATCCCAGCCACTGGTTGCATTTATTTTAATGAATATTTTTTCGGAGGATGAATAACCAACATTGCCTTTCTCGTGGTTTTGATTATAGTGCCGGAATATGGCATTCCAGGCATTGGCATCAGTTGTTGTACCGGTAAGCAACCGGATGGCTGCTGAAACCATCTGGTCAACCACAGCCTGGTTATTGTTAACGGATTGGAAATAGCCGTCAGACAATGATGAATTATTGCAGGTCTCGTCAGTGGCATTTGGATCATGGATCATAACAACTCTTCCCGGGTAAATACCCCTGGCTGTGCCAACAGGATTATTCACATCTTGTGTAAAATCCTGAATACCTGCATATAAAGGCTTGTCTGAAGTAAATGTCGTCAGCATAGCAGAAAAGATTCCTGCTAAAAGAAAGATTGATGCCAGGGCATGTCTGGATTGTGAGAAGAGTCTCTTTGACTTTTTGAAGAATGCAGCAGTGGCAAACAGTCCAAGCACATACAGAACGAAAGCTGATGCCACCGGTGCGGCTGCCCGCATGCAAGGATATGCGGCACGGCTGGGTTTAGGAATTACACGTATCAGGAACCACAGGAGTGCGCCCAGGCCAGTGATAAAAAACATCACTTTGCGCCATGATATTCTTACAATCTTTTTCATTTTTCAAGCCAGTTGATCAATTCCGGGATTCTCAGAATGATCTCCGGAAGACAATATGTAAACGAAACAATTCCTTTTCAAATGTTTAAAATTAGTGCAGTTATTATAATTTGAGTTTCTTCGGGACCTTAATTTTGACCAGTTGGTTGATATATTACATGAATCTTCTTTTAATGAAGTCATTCTAATGGAGCCAGGCTTATTTTGACAGAATTATTGTATTAGCGGGATGATATCGTAAATTCGGCGGGAAGGCAGACATGATTTTAAATAAAACATTAGGTTTTTATGCCTGAGAACCATAGTTTCGGATAATATTTTACTAAATTTGCTAAAACAAGTGCAGATCATAATATTTATGATTTAAAAATAAGGAAAATGGAAGGAATACACTCATTCATGTCAGGAGCCTTAAAGAAAGTTATCTCAATTCAAAACAGAAATAATAACATGAGGTTTTCGAAATCACTGAAAGTGAGGTTGTTGTTCGGATTAGTTCTTCTGCTATTCATGCTTTCCTCGATACCCGGGAAGGCGCAGATCAGTTTTGTGGCACGTGCAGCTGCGAATGGTACTGCGCTTAATTTTAGTTCAATTCCTGGCTGGCAACCGGGAGATCTTGCACTGGTTTTCGCATTCAGAAGCCGTTCAACAACCGCCCCATCAAACCCTACAGGATTTTCCAGTATAACAACCGAAAGCAGCTCCTACACCAGTTGGTTTCGGCCTTATAAAGCGTCTGCCCGCCTCTCCTACAGGTATCTTCAGTCCGGAGATGGTTCCTATAATTTTGCAAACGCAGCAGCAGTTGAGGTAATTGTGCTCAGGGGTACACTAGCAGCCAGTCCTATAATACAGAACTCCACTAATGGAGCCACAAGCTCTAGTAATGTTTTACGGTATTCAGCTCTAGCTGAATCAACGCTTTCATCGAGTTGGATCATGGGCTTTGGTGGCCACCGTAATGCTAACGACGTTAATACCGCACTAGCTTCACCTATGACTACTCAATCTGCCATAACAGTCAATACCCTTGGCATGCATTCCCTCACCGGAGTGACAACATTCAATGCAACAAACTGGTCACAGGTTAGCTCTTCAAGCAACTGGGTCACAATCTTAGTGGAGGTAGGTGCTTTGCCACTTTCGATAACTACCGGAGCAGTTGCCCCTTCACCTTTCTGCCTGGATGGGTCTACACCTCTCAACGGAACAGTAGCTTATACTTCCACCGGAAACTTTTCAGATGCAAGATTTACAGCTTATCTTTCAGACGCAGAGGGCAACTTCGAAAGTGCAACCCAAATTGGTTCTTTATCAGGAATTAGTGGGTTAAATCCATCAGGAAATATCAATATTGCCATACCTGCCGGAACAGCCGCCGGCACAGGGTATAAAATAAGGATTGATTGCGACGATCCTGAAATAACCGGAAGCGAAAGTTCAGCCATAGTTGTAATCAATGGAGCTACAGATGTCACATCAGTTGCAGCATCTCCAGGCAATGGGGAAGCAACCCTTAC
>JAKQPD010000388.1 GCA_029564935.1 Bacteroidota bacterium | reverse complement strand
ACAATGTTATGCCATTCTGTGGATGTTATGGTTTCTCCCTGCTGGTTTGTATATGTCTCGCTTGTGGCAAGAGGAAAGGTGGCTTTTGCCACACCTTTGTCGAAATATCTAACAACCGGATCTTTCCCGACATTGCCCACTAATATCACTTTATTGATTGACATGTAGTTATGAAGTTATTGTTAATACAGGAACAAGAATGTAAAATTAAGAAAAAAACGTCTTAATCCAACCAGGAAGGGATATATTGGAAATATTCCACACTATCAGCATATTATATTCGTTAATATAGTAACTTTGCTGAGCCGCGATTTTGACAGATGATAATGTTAACCCAATTACTGAGTTTTCTATTTCATTGGAATTAAGGCACTAATAAAATCTCAGTATAAAAAATTATTATTTAACTCTTTGGCTTTAAATAAATAATATTTTTATATTTGCAGGGTTGAAAAAAACGAATACTCAAAATAATTTGTTGAATTTAAACACCTATAAAAATGACTAAAGCAGACATTGTTAATGAAATTGCCAAGAACACTGGTATTGAAAAGGTAACTGTTCAGAAAACGGTTGAAGCCTTGATGGAGACTATAAAACACTCAATGGTAAATGGTAATAATGTATATCTGAGAGGTTTCGGAAGCTTCATCGTTAAGAAAAGAGCAAAGAAAACAGCCAGGAATATCTCAAAGAACACCACAATAATTATCCCGGCTCATAATATTCCGGCATTTAAACCGGCCAAATCATTTATTACTAAAGTAAAATCACACGTTAAGAAATAATCTTTGTATGCCAAGCGGAAAAAAGAGGAAGAGACATAAGATGGCCACTCACAAACGTAAAAAACGTTTGCGGAAGAACAGACATAAGAAGAAATAGCAGATCGCGAAGTGGTCTTTGATTTGATATACTAAACCTAAAGGTCTGACGATCTTTAGGTTTGTTGTATTTAGGTGAGGGTATTGGAGGTGTTGATATTTTAGTTCTGATTTTTAAGTGGTAAACAAGGATCTGATCATCGACGTAAGTGATTCGGAGGTCTCGATTGCATTACTGGAAGACAAGCAGCTTACTGAATTAGATAAGGAAAAACGGACTGTCCGTTTTTCAGTGGGAGATATATACCTGGGCAAGGTCAGAAAGATAATGCCGGGGCTGAATGCTGCTTTCATTAATGTAGGATATGAGCGTGATGCCTTTCTTCATTATCTTGATCTGGGAGCCCAGTTCAGGACCCAGCATAAATATTACTTATCGGCGCTTCAGAGACAGGGAAAGCCTGGGCCGGTACATAAGTTTAAATCAGAACCCGATATAGATAAAGACGGAAAGATAACGGATGTCCTTACAGCAGGACAGACAGTTATTGTTCAGATCACAAAGGAACCGATTTCCACCAAAGGTCCGAGGCTCTCCTCGGAGATCTCAATTGCCGGAAGAAACCTTGTTCTTATCCCATTCTCTGATAAGGTTTCAATATCTTCCAAACTTGAAAACCAGGATGAGAAGAACAGACTTAAGACACTCCTTCAGAGTATCAGGCCAAAAAACTACGGGATTATTGTAAGAACTGCAGCGGAAGGTAAAAAGGTTGCAGTCCTTGATGCAGAACTCAGGGAACTTGTAAAGAAATGGGAAGCAGCTTTCAGTACCCTTAAGAAAGAAACAAAAACCCCGAAGCTCTTTATCGGGGAAATGAACAGGACCACGACAATCCTGAGGGATATTCTAAATGTTACCTTCACCAATATACATGTAAACGATACAGTTATTGCGGAGGAGATAAGAAGGTATATTAAGGAAATTGCCCCGGAAAAGGTTAAAATAGTTAAGGTTTATCAGGGAAGTGCTCCGATATTTGATCATTTCGGGGTCAGTAAGCAGATAAAGGCACTTTTCGGTAAAACGGTCTCCTTCAAACACGGCGCATACCTGATTATTGAACATACCGAAGCCCTTCATGTAATAGATGTAAACAGCGGGAACAGATCCCGGACAGGCAATGACCAGGAATCAAATGCCCTTGAGGTCAACCTCGAGGCAGCTACAGAAATCGCCCGTCAGCTGAGACTGAGAGATATGGGGGGTATTATTGTCATTGATTTCATCGATATGCAGTCGTCGGAGAATAAACAGGTACTCTTCGATAAAATGAAGGAGGTAATGGCCAATGACAGGACAAAACATAATATTCTCCCGCTGACAAAATTCGGACTGATGCAGATAACCCGGCAGAGAGTCAGACCAGAAATGCACATCGTAACAAATGAAAAATGCCCGTCGTGCAGGGGAACAGGCGAAATTAAACCTACAATACTTTTTTCCGACGTTCTTGAAAAAAACCTTGCTTTTAATGTCGGAAAAATCAAGACCAGAATTATTTACCTTAACGTCCATCCCTTTGTTGCATCCTATCTTACAAAAGGATTTTTCCCCATCTGCCTCAGATGGGACCTCAGATATAAAATACTTCTCAGGGTACGGGCTGTCGAATCATTACAATTCCTTGAATACCATTTCTTCGACAGACATAATAATGAAATAGATCTCGACTGATCCGTTTCTTTAAGAAAAAAGGTATCTTCAACATTTTCACCGGAATTTTGTTTACCGCATACCAAATTTATGAACAATATCATTATCAGTCATGAGTAAATTCAGGTATATATTGTTGATTTTCAGTCTGGCAGCTATTTCCGGACAGGCTCAGATCTTTGATCCGGCAACATGGAGCTTCGGTTATGAAAAGAAAGGAGATAATTCCTATGAAATTATCCTGACGGCAACCATTGAGGAAGGATCACATATTTATTCGATGGATATTCCGGAAGGGGGACCCATTCCGACAACAATCCGTTTCGATACCCTTCCTGCCTATACACTCGAAGGAAGAGCCTTTGAAGTCACAAAGCCTGAAGAGATACTGGATGAGGCATTTAATATGAAGATCAAGTCATTCAGTGATAAAGCAGAGTTCAGGCAGAAGATAACCGGCAAAGAGCCATCGTTTACAGTTACAGGTGTTGTTAACTTTATGGCATGTAATAATGTAACCTGTTCTCCTCCCAAAGATGTTGAATTTGAAGTTAAGATTGGCGGATCAGCTGCCGGCAAAGCTGCTGGCGGAACCGGATCCGGTGGTGTAGGATCGACGGGGCGCGGTTTGCTGGGATTCTTCCTGATCTCAATGCTTGCAGGCTTTGCAGGCATACTTACTCCATGCGTATTCCCGATGATCCCGATGACAGTTGCATTTTTTTCAAGGAATTCGGAGAATAAAAGCAAATCAACACTTAACGCGGTTATTTTCGGTATCTCCATAATCATAATTTATACAGCCCTGGGATTGATCGTATCTCTTACAAGTGCAGGAGCCGGTTTTGCAAATACTCTGAGTACCCACTGGATCCCGAATATCCTGTTCTTTGCTCTGTTTCTTGTATTCGCAATATCCTTCCTGGGCGCCTTTGAAATAATCCTTCCGAACAAGCTTGTTGCCGGCGCAGATGCCCGTGTCGACAGGGGAGGCTTACTTGCTGCATTTTTTATGGGCCTTACAACGGTTATCGTTTCATTCTCCTGTACAGGTCCTATCGTAGGAGCCCTTCTTGTTGAAGCGGCAACAGGCGACGTAATGAGACCAACCATAGGGATGTTCGGTTTCGGCCTTGCTTTCGCGCTCCCTTTCACTCTTTTTGCCCTCTTCCCGTCTGTACTTAGCAAATTACCAAAATCGGGAGGATGGCTCAACTCGGTAAAGGTCGTTCTGGCATTTATAATGCTCGCCTTCAGTCTTAAATTCCTTTCAACAGTTGATAGTGTCTATTCACTCGGACTGATCTCGAGGGATCTGTTCCTCTCAATCTGGATTGTTCTGTTCTCCATTCTGGGATTTTATCTTCTCGGGAAGATAAGATTCGCCCATGACAGCGAAGTAAAGCATATCGGAACATTCAGGTTCTTCCTTGTTGTGGCGGTTTTTACCTTTGTAGTATACCTTGTAACAGGTCTGTTCGGAGCTCCTCTCAGAGGGATAACAGCTCTTCTCCCGGCTCAGGAAACCTCGTGGTTCAGCAAACAGGCAGCACCATCAGCTGATGCAGTTCAAAGTCAGGGATTCCCGTCGTTCAACACTGTCACCGCAAACAGTCTCTGCTCTGAACCGAAGTATGGCGATAAATTCAGAATGCCTTATGGTCTGACAGCCTATTATGATTACAAACAGGGTCTCGAATGTGCAAGGGAAAAGGGAAAACCGGCTCTGCTTGACTTCAAGGGACATGCCTGTGCAAACTGTAAGCTGATGGAAGCAAGAGTCTGGTCCGATTCTGAAGTGCTGAAACGACTAAAGGAAAATTTTGTGATAATTGCTCTCTATCTTGACGACAGGACTCAGGTTCCGGAAAATGAATGGATAGTTTCCGAACTGGACGGGAAGACAAAAAAAACAATCGGGAAGATCAATGAAGACCTTGAAATTTCAAAGTTCAGGACCAATGCCATGCCTCTTTATGTGATAACCGATCACGAGGGTAATCCGCTGAATGATCCAATGCCGACCAATCTTAATGCTGGAGAATACAAAAAATGGCTCGACGAGGGGGTAAGGTTGTTTAACGCCACAAGGTAATCATCAACGTATTAAAAAACGTATTAAAAAACGTATTAAAAGACGTATTTTAATACGTTTTTTATTTCACCTTCACTTTATTTTTATGTAACATCCGGAGTGTTTTTATAACAGTAAATAAAACTATCAATAAGCTGGCGATAACAGCAGCAACTGAAATATAATCGCCATGGCGGACATAGAATGTTTTGCCTTTTCCTGAAATAATTCTCCCTTTCAGAATTTCCCTGCCAAGCCATCCTGTTTCCAGGGTTCTTTTCCCCCTTATATCGATAAAGCATGAAATACCTGTATTTGCACATCTTGCTACAGGTCTTCTTGTTTCTATAGCCCTCAGAGATGCATAATACAGATGATGTAAATAACCGTTCGTGTTTTTCCACCATCCGTCGTTAGTAATAATGAAGATTGATTCAGCGCCGTTTCTTACATATTCCGCAACAAAATTCCCGAAAACCGATTCATAACAAATTACCGGTGCAATTATCTGACCGCTTACGGAATGAGAAAAACAGTCTCTGGTCCCCTGTATACCGTAACCCCAAATGGTTCCACCCATATCGGGGAGTATTGCTTGGGCAAGTTTCCTGATGCCCTCCGAGAACTGCATTTCAACACCCGGAACAAGTTTTGATTTATGATAAATGTCCGGATTTTCACCGGTATCAATTCTGAATGCCGAGTTGAAATGATCATGGTAAATACCGGAATCATCAATAATTCTCGCTGATTTTGTCGGGGGCTTATCTGACTGAGGATAAGCACGGAAGCTGACCAATCCGGAA
Source organism: Bacteroidota bacterium (assembly GCA_029564935.1). GTDB lineage: Bacteria > Bacteroidota > Bacteroidia > Bacteroidales > VadinHA17 > LD21. Next base: position 48,326 of record JAKQPD010000388.1, on the reverse strand, counting down.
AGAATATTCAGACCGGGATGCTTGCGGGCAAAGTTTCGCAGAAGGATCAGGTATTCATCCTGGCCGGGGTTATTTTCATCGACCGGATCATCTACCATGGTTTCGGGCAGAAGCAGCCAGCCGGTTTTTTCAGTAACAGAATCATCAGCCATTTCAAGAGCACCGGTCAGTTGCTCCTTAAAAGGTATTTTATATTTTTCGGTAAAGGGATCAATGTCGGGCTGAACTATAACTATTTCACTGGCAGGTGATTCCGGCAGGTCTATTGTGTAATATCTCAGAACTGAAAAAAATGAGGGTACCGTAATAATCAACACCCAGATAAACAGGTATATCCCGGATTTATTTCTTTTTTCTGAAAGAGAGATCAGGAAAAATGTAAGGAACAGGTTTGATAATAGTATCCAGAGGGTTCCGCCGGCCACTCCTGTCACTTCGTACCATTGAATGAACAGGATATCTTTCGACAACCCGTTGCCAAGGTTTACCCAGGGTGACAGATACACTGAGTGATGGCAGAGATATTCAAATGAAAGCCAGAAACATACTAATGCGGCTGTTCCCGCTGTTTTTCCTGCTTTTAATCTGACAATATGCGCCAGCCAGAAGATAAATGACATCAGGAACGACATTTCCATAATTACTGCAATCGCAGCCGGTATGTTGGCTGCTCTCACCCAGGCGAGAGTAATAATGCAGAATATCAGAAATCCGGGAAGAACGGCTGTAAAGTAAGATGTGAAAATGTATTTCTGCCTGTTGACTGAAAAATGCTCTTCTATCAGGAGATAAGGAACAAATGCAATAAGTAAGATTAGCCCCGGGCACCAGCTGGTCCAGGCCAGCGCAGACAGGATCCCTCCGGTAACTGAGAGGGCGGTCAGTTTATATTTATTTCCTGCGGATATCACAGACCTGAGAAAAATGCCTCAATATAATTGTTTATATCTTTATTTGATATACTTTTACATTTTATAAATAAGGCTTTTTACTGTCCAAAAAGCAATTTTTCCATTCTTTTCATGGCTGCCCTGTCCGCCAACTGGCGGACGGGGCATTTTTTCTGCTTCCCGGCGCCTGTCCGGGGAATGTTAATTAGTGTTAATTAACTATATTTAAAGATTCACGGTTTTTGATTTTATTATCTTGCATTACATATCAGCGGTAATTATGAGAAAATTAACGGTCATCCTGGTTGTACTGTTAATAGTATCAGCCTGCAGCAGCAATGATGAAAAGCTGGCAAAGAAGGCAGATAAAATACATGAAGATTTTCTTATTGTCGATACGCACTGTGATACTCCAATGAGTCTTGTCAGTTCCGGATTCGATCTTGGAGTGAGGCACGAGGAGGGATGTGTGGATTTTCCAAGAATGGCTGAAGGTGGTCTCGATGCAGAATTCTTTGCGGTTTTCATTGGTCAGGGACCCAGGATTGACACCTCATATGACTATGTTCACAGTCAGGCACTTGAAATTTTCGACGCTATCCATGAAAATGTAAGAAAGAATTCATCGATGTCGGAACTTGCATTATCCCCCGATGATGCCTACAAAATACAAAAAGACAAAAAAATTGCATCATATATTGGTCTTGAGAATGGTTATCCAATCGGAAAAGATCTTTCCAGGATAAAAGAGTACTACGATCTGGGAGCAAGATATATAACACTTTGTCATTCAAGTAATAATGACATATGTGATTCCTCCACTGATCCGAAAGGAGCGGAGCATGGAGGGCTTTCTGATTTTGGAGAGGAAGTTGTAAGGGAGATGAACCGTCTGGGAATGATGGTGGATGTGTCCCATATTTCCGATGAGGCGTTCTATGATGTGATTAAAGTGACCAAAGCACCGGTAATAGCTTCTCATTCTTCCTCGAGGGCCTTATGTTCCAGTCCGCGTAACCTCACTGACGATATGCTGCTTGCACTTAAGGCGAACGGTGGGGTGATACAGATTTGCATTCTGAGCAGTTATATTAAGACCCCCGAACCGAATCCCGAACTTGATGCAAAGCTTGCCGAACTGAAATTAAAATACAATGATCTGAAAGACCTGACTGATGACCAGAAAGCATCCTACCGTATGGAACGCCGGGAAATCAATACCAGATACAGAAAACTGGCAACCGTTGCCGATGTTGCAGACCATATTGACCATGTTGTTCAGGTAACCGGCATTGATCATGTAGGTATTGGTACCGATTTTGACGGTGGCGGTGGAGTAGATGGCTGTAAATCGGTTGCAGAAATGAAGAATATTACAATCGAATTATTGCGCAGGGGTTATTCAAGAGAAGAAATAGGCAAGATATGGGGAGGCAATATTATGCGTGTCTTCCGCAAAGTCGTTGAAACAGCATCACTTTAGGCACTTAACTCACGCCTCACACCTCACACCTCACGCCTCACACCTCACGCCTCACACCTCACGCCTCACGCCTCACACCTCACGCCTCACACCTCACGCCTCACACCTCACGCCTCACACCTCACTTCTTCCCCCTCACCCTTGAGAATCTGAGCATCTTAAGTATCCAGTCGGGCAGAGGTTCAGGTTTACGTTTCCTGAGATCCATGTACCATCCGAACTTTTTCAGTATTGGCAGCTTGTGGGTTTCAACAAATTCGACAAGGGTCCCGTCGGGATCTTCGATATAGGAAAAATGTCCGGCTGCTTCACCCATATCGAAACTGTTGCCGGGGTGGCTTGCCCTGCTGTCGACTGTAAATGGATATCCTTTTTCTTCACATCTTTTTTTAAGGTTGTCCATTCCGGTAATATCGAAGCAAAGATGAATGAAACCAGGATCTCCCCATAAGCGGCCTTCATATGTTTTGCTTCCGGGTTTTCCCGGAGTGCTTACCAGTTCAATCATGCTCTGTCCGAACATCCTGCTGAAAGGACCTGAGAAGGGTACGGAACTTCTGAGAAGGACCCTTCTGACACTTTCATTGCCTCCCGGTAAGTTGGCAAGATCGGGAAAAATTCCAGTTACATCATATACAACCCGGTCATATCCAAGTATATCGGAATATAGGGTTCTGGCCTTCTCAATGTCTGTTACACCGATTATCACTCCAAAGGGCCCTCCGGTTATTTTTCCTTCATTCATGAACCAGTCACTGTGTTCTGTCAGCTGGAACAGGTTGCCGAAAGGATCCTTAATGAAAAATGTCTTATTTCCTGCCGGATCATCAGCAGGTTCTCCGGTGATCAGACATTCCTTCTCCTTAAGGATTTTATATGCAGCGCCGATATTTTTTACCTTCACCTTACATACTAGAATTCCTGTATCCCCTAATTTTATTTCTTCTTTTTTTACAAGTGGTTCGCGGCCTTTATATTGCCATATCTCAAATCCGCTTCCACCCTGAAGGTTTACAGCAAGAACCGCATGTCTCTTTCTCGGCAGGTTTCCCGTATAGGGGAGCATTAGTCTGGCTTCCGCTTCCTCTTCGAAGATCCTGCAGTCCATTCCGAACTTATCGATATACCAATTCCAGCCTTCGGCAAGGTTTACAACCCCGATGCCTATCTGCTGGATACCTGTTATTGTAAATCCGTTCATGTTTTGTGTATTTATTATGTCGATTTGATCTTATCTCCGATCCTGAAAAAGAGCCACGGCCATAATCTTCTGATATACAGCATTGTAAGTTCGCTGCCTCCGACAAGAATCTCTCTTTTATTCCTTCTTATGCCTCTTATAATGGTTTCAGCGGCTTTTTCGGGAGTTATCCCTTTTGCCTGTCCCTCATCCAGTCTGCCATGCTCTTTTCCGTCAGGATCAAGAGCATGCAGTGAAATTGCTGTTCTTACTCTTCCGGGGATTATGACTGAAGTTCTGATGTTATTCTTTTTGTTTTCAAGATAAAGGGTTTCAAAGAAACCATGAAGCGCCTGTTTGGATGCAGAATAGGCTGAACGGAGAGGAAATCCGAACCGGCCTGATATGCTGCTTGTTGCGGCAATATGTCCCGATTTCTGCCTGATCATGTATGGGAGAACGGCTTTAGTGACCGCGATCGTTCCGAAGTAGTTTATTTCAAATATTTTCCTGTCGAGCCACAGCGGAGTCTCTTCGACAGAAGCTCTCTGGCTTATTCCCCCGATATTCAGCAGATAGTCGATCCTTCCCGTTTTCGCCAGATTATTGTCAACAAGAGAATTTATACATGATGTATCTGAAAGATCGAATGGCGCCGTTATAATTTCTGAAGATCTGTCTTTACAGGCTGATCTGACTCTCTCAAGACCGGCTTCATCGTTTGATGAGATTATAACAACGGCTCCCCTGGCTGCAAATGCATAAACAAGTGCTTCTCCAATTCCTGAGGAGGCTCCTGTTATCCAGGCAGTTTTACCCGAAAAGATCTGATCATTTCCCATTATCACAAGGTACTGACAAGGTTAAGTAATTCATCATGTGCTTTTTTAAGTGAGATATAATCCGGATCGTTGTTCTTCAGGTATTTCCTTATTTTGAAACCTCCGATTATTCGTTTCAGGTATAATCCGTAATTTACAGCAAAGAGTCCGGATACCGGCAGGGCAAGGAATATTAATATTGCGAGCCACCAGGGTTTAATGATAAGCAGGCATATTGCCAGCAAAACAGGAGTAAAGATCAGAGCAAGACCCAGTGAAATGCCGTACCTTATTGATGAATGAAACTGGAGGTCATGTATTTTCGGGATCTGGGTATTAGGTATTCCCTGGAAGGTAAGTGTAAAAATATTACCGTACATGAACAGGGGGAAGGTGACTATCAATCCTATCATACCGAGTATCAGCCATCCGACCGGATGTTTTTTCTTGTTCAGAAGCAGGTAATCGGTTTTTAATTCCCGGGCTTTCTGTTTGACTTTCAAGGTAAGTGAGCAAATTTTTCTATAAAGTTCGGGATTAGCGTTTTTGAGCCTGTTGAGCTTATCAATAAGGATCCTGTCCCTGAAAAGTTTCGGGAATTTCACATCGTAGCTGTACTGTCCGTTAACAAGGCTTCTTAGTTCATCTATTGCCTCATAGTCTTCTTCAGATTCTATATGGACCATAAGCATCTTCATTTCCCGGGCCAGCCGGTTCCTCAGTTCGTTAAGTGCAATTTCGGGTGTTTTTTTATAGAGCTCATGATATTCGGCTACCTCCACAGGTTTTCCGTAAACTACAGTAAGAACCTGTCTGTATCCCTGATAGTTAGTAAATTCCAGACCTACAGGGATGATCTTGATCTTCATACTGAACCCCGACGCTTCATCGGCATGGAAGGCAACCCTGCATATACCTTTCTTTAGTTGTCTCAGTCTCCTGAAGCCTGCATGATCTCCTTCGGGGAGTATTACGAGTCCGTTTTTATGCCGGATCACATCTACAGTTTTGTCAAAGATCTCATCATTACCCTTCAGGGTGCTGAATCCGTCCCTGATCCTGTAAACTGGTAATATTTTGAGGAAGTAAAGGACTGAAGCTATACTTTTTCTTCTGAAGATATCTGCTCTGGCAAGGAATACCGGCTGGCCTTTATGTGTGAACAGTACGGCCAGTGCATCCATAAGGGCATTCTGGTGGTTAGGTGCAAAGATCAGATGGTGGTCAGGGTTGATATTTTCATGTCCGACGACTATAACCCTTCTGTAAAAGATATTGTTATGCCAGAAACCTGCAAAAGCTTTCAGCAATGCATACCGCCTTGAATATTGTTCTATATTTTCCCTTCCCATCCCTGTTGTAAAAGATGCATCAGCTGGTGATTATATAATAAAAGAAAGCGGGTAATGAACAAGTGCAATTTATAAAAAAAAGACATCTTTCCACCTGTCAATTATTCTTCTCTCCTTTTTAGTGGGGCGTCCGCTTCCTTTTTTTCTGTAAGCAACAGGAGCCGAATGGTTTATGTCGAGCTTGATTTTTTCTTCCTCAGGGGTTATATCTTCGAGGAAGTCAGGTACGAGTTTTGCACCGACGCGGTTGCCGGTAAGCCCTTTAATTCTGAAGGTATATGTTACCGGAGGTTTGCGAACTGTAAGGATTTCATCACCATCAAGCTTTGCTGAAGGTTTGATACTGTTATTATTTATGAGGATCCTTCCCATTTTGCAGGCACTGGCAGCGAGAGTTCTTGTTTTGAACAATCTTACTGCCCACAGGAATTTATCTATTCTGACGGGTTCGTTTCCTGACATGGGACTTGTTTTTACTCAGGGGAATCTTTATCCCCCTTATTTTCTTTTTTCTCCGCCGCGGGCTTGATCTTTCCTGCTTTATTGAATGTTGTCATTGTAAGTTCCGTACCTATTGTTCCGAAAGATCTTATCATTTCGATGACAAGTTCAATTCTTTCTTCAAGGAATTTCTTTTCTTCAGGGTTCCAGGTACTCAGGACATAATTTACCTGGGAACCTTTGCGGAAGCCATTGCCTATACCTATTCTTATTCTGGCATATTCATCTGTACCAAGAACCGAGCTTATATGTTCCAGCCCGTTATGGCCTCCGGCACTTCCTTTCGGCCTCATTCTTATGCTTCCAAGGGGAAGGGCAATATCATCGACAATAACCAGGAGCTTCCCGGTTTCGATTTTTTCCCTGTTGAGCCAGTATCTTACGGCATTTCCGCTCAGGTTCATATATGTTGAAGGTTTGAGAAGAATGAATTCCCTTCCCTTGTATTTTACCGGGCATATATATCCGTAACGTTTATCTGTAAAAGAAGAATTGGATGCCTTTGCCATAGCATCCAACACCATGAATCCGATGTTATGCCGTGTACCGGCATATTCATCACCAATGTTTCCCAGGCCAGCTATCAGATATTTCAAGATGCCTGTTTATTGAAATTGAATTAAGCTTTCTTCTCTTTCTCCTTGCCCTTGTCTTTGTCCTTACCCTTATCGTCGGCGGCAGGTGTTTCGGCAGCAGCTTCAGCGCCTTCTCCGGCAGTAGCAGCAGCAGCTTCGGCAGCCAGCTCTTCTTCAGTCTTAAGGGCAACCCTTGAAGTTGTGACAGTTACAATTGTTGAGATCTTCGGATCAACTAATTCTATTTTATCAATTGCAAGGTCACCAACCTTGATCGAATGATGTATGTTAAGGTCAGTTACATCGACCTCCACATGATCCGGAAGGTTATCGGCAAGTCCTTTTATTTTAAGAGTTCTTCTTTTAATGCTGAGTTTTCCTCCTGCCTTGACACCGGCTGAGTCGCCTGTTATTAAAACAGGAACATCCATAACTATCGGTTTGTCATCGAAAACCTGGATAAAGTCGGCGTGCAGGATCCTGTCAGTTACAGGATGGAACTGCAGGTCGTGCAGAACAGCTTTGAACTGTTTTCCTTCAATATCAAGGTTAACCAGATGGGCTTCTTGCGTATAAACAAGATTTCTGAAGCTGTTCTCCTGGGTACTGAAGTTGATGTTTTTTTCTTTTCCGTAAATAATGCACGGTACACTACCGGTCTTCCTGATCTCTCTGGTAGATTTTTTCCCCACCTCATTCCTGAAAGATCCTTTAATCTCTATAGTCTTCATTTGCTTTTTGTTATTGTGCTACTCAAAGTTACCACCCGGCAACCTCCCATTACACGTTTGACACTTTTAAAAATCGGACTGCAAATATATGTCAAAGTAATCAGAATACAAAATGAGTGCTTATTGACTGATTAGTAGTTACGGCGCTAATTGTATTTGCGAAAATACCGGCTATAGAGAGGACTTTTATTTTTTCGGAATGAACTGTCAGCGGTACCGAATCTGTAACAACAAGTTCTTCGATAGCCGAATTATTAATTCTTTCAACAGCATTTCCGGACAATATCGGGTGGGTGGCGAAGGCCCTTATACTTTTTGCTCCTCTTTCCTTCATCATGTTTGCTGCCAGGACAATTGTTCCGGCGGTATCGACGAGGTCGTCGATAATCACAATATTTCTGCCCTCCACTTCTCCGATGACCGACATTTCTTCGATCACATTTGGTTTTTTCCGGAGTTTATAGCACAGTACAATTTCCGACTGAAGGTGTCTTGAATAAGCATTTGCCCTTTTTGATCCTCCCATATCGGGTGCGGATACTGCAAGATTTTCGAGCTTAAGATCCTGAATATATGGTGCAAATATTGCAGAGCCGAACAGGTGGTCGACGGGTACATTAAAGAAACCCTGTATCTGGTCGGCGTGCAGGTCCATAGTAATTACCCTGTCAACACCAGCGGCGCTGAGAAGGTCGGCAGACAGCTTCGACCCTATGGATACTCTCGGGCGGTCCTTCCTGTCCTGCCTTGCAAACCCATAATATGGAATTACAGCTATGACCTTATATGCTGATGCTCTTTTGGCTGCATCGATCATAAGCAGAAGCTCAAAAAGGTTATCGGCAGGAGGATTTGTTGATTGAACTATAAAGACCATATCGCCCCTTACAGATTCATCAAAACATGGCTGAAATTCACCATCACTGAAATTTGTCACTGAACTTTTTCCAAGTTCAATTCCGAGTTCCCCGGCAATCTTTTCTGCAAGGTGGAGTGATGACCTGCAGGCAAAGAGTTTCATCGGTGCATTACCATACATTTCCGTTATGTTGATTTTTTACTAGGATTATTGCCTGCAAAATTAATCAATCCTGATAAAATCATTCTTATTTTGAAAAATTGTTCATAGATTCTTCGATGAAATCCAGAATGGCCGTTCTTCCTGCCTTTGTCACTGTTGAAGTTATAAAAGTAACTGGCAGTGATTCCCAGTTTTCAAGCATAATTGTATCATAATCCCTGACTGATCTGTTCAGACTGTCGTGGCTCATCTTATCGCTTTTAGTGAACACTCTGGCAAACGGGACGCTGTTAATTCCCAGGAATTCCATGAACTCTATATCGCTTTTCTGGGGTTTATGCCGGGGATCGATGAGAACAAAAAGGCAAAGGAGGTTCTCTCTTCTGATTATATATTCTTTTAGGGTTTTTGTCCATTTTTCTCTCTGTTTTGCTGCAACCTTTGCATACCCGTAACCCGGAAGATCGACCAGGTACCAGTTGTCATTAATGAGAAAATGATTTATTGTCCGGGTCTTCCCAGGTTCACCCGATGTTTTTGCCAGTTTTCCGAATCCTGTCAGTATATTTATCAGAGATGATTTACCGACGTTCGACCGGCCTATAAATGCCAGTTCAGGCAGATGATCTGAGGGACACTGGCTTAATTCTGTGCTGCTTTTTACGAAACGGGCTGAACGGATTATCATATCCGTCAGTTATTTGAGGTCATTATAGGGCAGATCAATCCTTTTATAAACAAGGTGTCTGTTTCCGTAAGGAGTAAGAAGGGCTCCGATAACTCCTACGTAATCTTGTGTGGGTGTTCCTGTTTTTCGGAGGTTGATACGGGCTATCCCCTCAACAGTATCAAGCTGCTTAATAAAGGTGGTATCAAACCTGTTATCGGTAAATTCACCCAGGAAAAATTTCACTTTGGTGCTCTTATCCGATAATGCAAGTGTTATCCGGTAAACTCCTTTTGTTTTATATTCGTCATTTGCGGTTACTGTGATGTCGGGGTATCCTTTTACAAGTCTGCCATTTGAATTATATTCTTCAAGATAGGGTGTCCGTAATCCTTTGCTGTAGCCGATCCGGGCTTTAAGCTTACCTGTCCTGTAATATTGTATCTGTATTCCATCGATTGTATCGTTCTTATATGGGGTTGTCCTGAAGAGCTGGCCTTCCGTGTAATAATACCTGCCCGAATCCTGCCTCAGGCCGTTCTCATACCAGAAGGTCTGGTAAACCTGGCCTCCCGCATAGAATGTTTTCGTTAATCCTTCCCTGACCCCGTTTTTGAATGTAACCTCTTTAACAAGATGATTTCCGCTCATATATTGTTTGATCCCCGTATAACCTGTATCAGGCACGGTAATAGTATCATTCCCGGTTGTTTTCTTACCGGAGCCTTTCCCGGTGCATGCAGCAACTGCCAGGATCAGAATTAAGGCAACAAACAGGTTTGAAAATGTTTTCATTATCACGGATTAGTTTATTTTATACTTATCAGATATTTCAGTAATGAATACCTCAAGCAGGGTTGCCTGAGGTGATGGCTCAAGGACAACATCTTTGATCATTGCCGGAAGGAGTACAGTCTCTCCCCTTATCACAGGTTCCGAATTACCGTCCCAGCGGATAAGGAATTCACCTTCTGTACAAATATATATAACAAATGAATCGATGAGGTTATAATCTTTGCTTATTCGCTCGTTGAAATTAATAATATTCGTCACAAAAAATTCGCAATTCACAAGATTCGCTGTTTTATTTATGACGGGTATTTTCGATAATTTATTGCTCCCTGCAGCATTATAATCGATAGCATCTACAGCCAGATCGGTGTGAAGTTCCCTTGGTTTACCGTCGTACCCTGGCCTGTCCCAGTCGAATATCCTGTAGGTTATATCAGAAGTCTGCTGGATCTCAATAAGGAGATTTCCGGCGCCTATTGCATGGATCCTTCCGGCAGGAGTGAAGAATACATCCCCCGGAGCCGCAATATCGGCATTCAACAGTCCCAGCAGATCCCCGCTTTCAACCGCATTGAGATATATTTCCTTTGTAACAGGCTCCCTGAATCCTGAATAGATCTTTGCATCCTTATCGCACTCGAGAATATACCACATTTCTGTCTTGCCATAGGCTTTATGCCTTTTCTTTGCCAGCTCATTCCCCGGATGTACCTGTATTGAAAGATCTATCTTTGCTTCAATTATCTTTATGAGAAGGGGAAATTCATTGCCATATCTGTCATATATCGCATCACCTGTTATATCACCCATATAGACCTCTATCAGCTCTTCAATATTGTTGCCTGCAAGAAACCCGTTGCTGACAACCGATATATTATCAGAAACCGCGGATAATTCCCAGCTTTCCCCGTATTTAAGGCCCGGATGACCTTTTTTATAATAACGGTTCACAAGGGAGCTGCCTCCCCAGATTTTCTCTTTAAGCAAAGGTTCAAATTTAAGAGGATAGAGTTCCGACATATTGGTTCGAAATAGTTAGTACCTGAAGTATGTAAAGTGCCTAAAGTGCCTAAAGTGCCTAAAGTGCCTAAAGTGCCTAAAGTGCCTAGAGTGAGCTAAAGTGCATGAAGTTATAAGTGTTACGGGACCATGAACCTGTAACTTTATGAACTTTATGAACTTTATGAACTTTATGAACTTTATGAACTGTAGGCACTGTAGGCACTTTTTACTATTTTTGTTAAATTTCAGTATCACAAATTTACAAATAAATGCTCATTGTAGGAATAGCAGGAGGAACAGGTTCGGGAAAAACTACCGTAGTAAATAAACTGGTAAAGGAATTCAGTGATGGAGAAGTGATTGTCATCCCCCAGGATGCATATTACAGGGATAACGGCCATATACCGATTGAAGAAAGGCAGAAGATAAATTTTGATCATCCCGATTCTGTGGAGTTCCCTCTTCTGGTAAGTCATCTTAATGAGCTTAAAAAGGGTCATACAATTAAAATGCCGGTATATTCTTACCTCACCTGTCTCAGAGCGGAGGAGACAATTACCATGGGACCTGCGAAAGTCATACTTGTCGAAGGTATTCTGATCCTGACTGATCCCGACCTTCGCAATATGCTCGATATCAAGGTTTATGTTGATGCTGATGCTGACGACAGGCTGGGAAGGGTTATACAGAGGGATATCATTGAACGGGGAAGGACTGTACAGATGGTTCTTCAGCGGTACCACGATACGGTTAAACCCTCTCACCTGCAATTTATTGAACCATCAAAGAGATATGCCGACATCATTATCCCCGGCGGAGGCGAGAATGAAGTTGGTATCGGAGTGATTATCTCCCTTCTTGAAAAGCATCTTTAGCAAACCCTGTACCCCATAGCTGTCAGCTTAAGGGATATTTTAATAGCGAAAACTCTGTAATTATCTGAATTATAAATAAATAAGTTTCCCCTCCTTTTAAAGGAGGGGTGGCCGGGATTGTCGATTTTGAAATATTTACATTTCTGCTTTCCCGGCCGGGGTGGTTTATTTATCAAAACTTAATCTCTTTTCGAAAACCCTTCCTTATCTCATTCAGAACAATTTCGGGTTCCTGAAACACAAACCTGTTCTCAAACCTGAGCACAGTGAATCCTAATGCTTCAAGATATTTGTCCCTGGTAATATCTTTCTGAATCTGAATTGAATCCCCATGAGGATCTCCATCAAGCTCAATTATCAACTTTTCTGATTGACAATAAAAATCAACTATATAATTACCGATACTTTGTTGCCTTCTGAATTTTCTTCCTCCAAGATTCTTTGACTTTAATTGGTTCCATAAAACGGCTTCAGCAGAAGTGGACTTATTTCTCAGATATGATCTTAGAGGCTTAAGTCTTTTTCGGTTGAAGAGGTGTTTGTTGTCCATTAGAATAAATGTAATAAATAAAAATTGAATAAACCACCCCGGCCAGACTATTTATATTTCTGCAGGTTAGATGATTTCGTTGTCTGGCCACCCCTCCTTAAAAAAAGGAGGGGAAACTTTTGGACCCAGAACTCCAAATGTTGACGGCAATTCACTGCACTCTGTAAAATCCTCAGTGATCCCCAAAATCAACAAGCGCTTTAATCACGGCTTCAGGATTATCCGAATGGACCCAGTGTCCGGCATTACTGATTATCCGGAACTCAGCTGCCGGAAAGATCTTAAGTATGTCGTTTATATCGCTGCCGGGCAAATATTCTGAGTGTTCGCCTTTAAGGAATAAGACCGGAAATCCGGTTACTGAGGTATAATTATCTGCCGGCCTTGGCAAACCGCTCATGATTTTTTCAATGTTCATTAAAAGAGCAGGAGCATTGATCTTCCAGGAGAATCTGTTATCCGGCAACCTCAGGAGATTTTTCATTATCATTCCCCTGGTCCTTGATGAAGTGATCTTTTCCCTCAGAAGTAATTCCACATCACTGCGTGTGCCCGCTGAAGAGATATCAGTTCCGATAATTGAATTAAGTATTGAAATGTGCTGGTGATATTCCTGTGTTCTGATATCAGGTGCGGCAAACGGAGAAATATCGGCTATAACCAGGCCCAGCAACTTTTCAGGCCATCTAACGGCGAAAAATGCAGCTGCCTTGCCTCCCATACTGTGTCCGGCCAGATAGAATTTTTCAAGTCCGTGTTCTGAAGCAAGTTCGAAAATATCTGTACTGAGGGAGTCATAATCATGAACATCGCTATGAGGCGACTGACCGTGGTTCCTTAGATCCGGAAGGCAGACAGTATATTTTTTGCTGACTGCTTTTGCTATTGTCACCCAGTTATCCGACGATCCGTACAGGCCATGAAGTATAATCAGCGGGGGACCATCGCCGTATTTCCTGTAAAATAATTTCATCAGTCTTCCAGTTGTCTTTTATACATCCGGATAGTCTTCTCAAGGCCAAGATAAAGAGCATCGGAAATAAGTGCATGGCCTATTGATACTTCCATGAGCCATGGGATATTTTTATGCAGGTAACTCAGGTTATCAAGATTCAGATCGTGCCCGGCATTTACACCGAGTCCTGCCTGTTTTGCAAGTTCTGCTGCCAGGACGAAAGGTTTTGCTGCTTCGGCCGCATTTCCCGAAAAGCCTGAAGCATAAGGTTCTGTATAAAGTTCAATCCGGTCGGTTCCTGTAATAACAGCATTCTCAATATTGACCGGATCAGTATCCACGAACAACGATGTTCTTATCCCTTCTTTTTTAAATGTATTAACAACGTCTGTCAGGAAGCCCCTGTTCCTGAGAGTATCCCAGCCGGCATTTGAGGTAAGGGCATCATGTCTGTCGGGGACAAGGGTCACCTGGTCGGGTTTAACCGAAAGGACGAGGTTAATAAAGCTGTCTGTCGGATTTCCCTCAATATTGAATTCAGTCTTTATTATCGGCCTTATTTCAATTACATCCCTGTATCTTATATGCCTCTCATCAGGCCGGGGGTGAACTGTTATACCGTCGGCACCGAAAAGCTGACAGTTAATGGCTGCATTTACAACATTGGGAATATTCCCGCCTCTTGCATTCCTTATGGTAGCAATCTTATTAATATTAACACTCAGCTTTGTCATAAAATAAATTTGTGGCTTGTTACGTATATGTTATTCGTATGACAAAAGTAATACAACTGACTTTTTTTTCATTACTTTACACAAAAATTAAACCGGATGATCGCTCTTGATCTGATATCTGATGTAATTCCGTCGCTGAAAACCTCGGATACCGGGCAGACTGCATTAAACCTGATGGAGATATACAGGATATCCCATTTACCTATTGTTAATAACCTGGATTTCCTGGGACTTATTTCCGACGGGGACATTTATGATATGAACCAGCCCGAGGAGCCTATCGGTAATCATGAGCTGACCTTGCTTAAGCCTTACATAAGGGATGATCAGCATTTGTTTGAAGTTGTCGGACTTGCTGCAAGGCTCAAGCTCACAGTTGTTCCGGTGCTGAACGACAAGAATCACTACATGGGAGTCATCACAACAAGTGATCTTATAAGGCATATTGCAGGTATCTCCTCTATGGATCAGCCCGGAGGCATCATAGTTCTTGAAATGATTGATAGGGACTATTCCCTTTCGCAGATCGCACAGATAATCGAAAGCAATAATATAAAGGTTCTGAGCATGTATATTACATCTCCGGCTGATTCCACAAGGCTGGAGGTTACTCTGAAAGTCAATGCAACCGATCTGCTTTCGGTGATCAGGACATTTGAAAGATATAACTATGATGTGAAGACATGGATCACAACCAATGATTCTCTCGACCGCTTTTATTCCGAGAGGTTTGATCTTCTGATGAAATATCTGAATATGTAAACAGTATGCTTAAAAGGATTGCAATATACAGCAAGGATAATAATACAAGGACCAGAGATGGAGTGCAGAGGCTTGTCAGTGAATTCTGCAACCGCGGGATTGAAATATGGATATTCCGGAAACCGGGGGATATAAAGATTGCTGGTGATGGAGGTCTGATAAAGCCATATGACAATCTGGAGTCGATGCCCGGACTTCCTGATATGATTATGAGCGTCGGTGGTGATGGTACATTTCTTGAGACTGTTCTTAAGGTGAAGGATTCCGGTATACCTGTTGCAGGTGTTAATACAGGAAGGATGGGATTCCTTGCCAATATTCCTAATGAGGAAATTGGCAATTCGGTTGATCAGCTTTGTAATGGTGAATATGAGATAGTTAACAGGACGATGCTTGAAATAAGCAGACCTGCAGGTTTATTCGGTGAAGAACCTGCAACAGCCCTGAATGAAATCACTCTTCAGAAGTCTTTACTGAGCATGGTCATTATTCATGTATATGTGAACGGAGTTTTCCTGAATACATACTGGGCTGACGGATTGATCGTTTCAACTGCAACAGGTTCCACAGCATACAATCTGAGTGCCGGGGGTCCGATCCTTTCACCATCCGATGAAAGTATAGTCATTTCACCAATATCCCCGCATAATCTTACGATCAGGCCGATAGTACTTTCGGGGAAAAATGAACTGAGAATGGTTATGGAAGGCAGGACAGAGGAATGTCTGGCAACTTGTGACTTCAGATTCAGGAAGATACCTATCGGTGAGGAAATCAGGATCAACCAGTGCCACCATAAGATCAGAACAATAATGCTCAAAGGAAGGGATTTTTATAGTACATTGAGAAACAGACTTATGTGGGGTGCCGATAAGCGGAACTGAATATTTAATGTGACAGGAATTTCTGTTTTTCAACATTTTCCGGTTAATAATATTCAGAGTGACTGTAAATTTTATGTCCGAAATTAGCAACCACAAGAATTTAGATTACTATATTTGTATCTGCAACAAAAAGCTGTCATCATGAAAAGGTCCATTTTAGTAATACTGATCTTTTGTCTTGCAATCCCGTTTTCGAGCGCCCAGTTATGGAAAATGAGAAGATGGGAGCTTTCTGCCGGAGCAGGACCATCCTTTTTCTTTGGCGATGTGGGAGGTTATTCCAGGACAAAGAATTACCTGGGATTCAGGGACATGAGCTATCTGCAGACAAGATATGACATCAATGCAAATGTTAAGTACAGACTTGACAGACAGTTTAATCTCAGGGGTAGTATGACCTATGCGCTATTCCATGCGACCGACGAAAGAGGATCAAATGAAAACCGGCCCTATGAAGCTTCCACAACTATATTCGAACCTGCTGTTATCGGTGAATATTATTTTGTAAAGAACAGGGCTGAAAGCAGTTATTTGTTCATTAAACGCAGGGGGCGGTTTATATGGACACTCTTAAAATCCCTGGATTTTTATGGTTTTGCCGGAATCGGTGGCATTTCATACAATGTTAAAGGCAATGATGCCCTTGTGGCAAAGCAGGCACTTGAAGGCTACCCCGACAGCGGATTCGATCTGATCATACCCGGAGGAGTAGGAACAACCCTTGTCTATTCACCAAATATTAACTTCGGACTGGAACTGGGAGGCAGATATGCCTTTACAGATTTTCTTGACGGTTATACATCACAATTTTCCAAGGCAAATGACGTTTATTATTTTTTGAACTTTACACTCACGTATAAGCTGAAGACCGGGCCACGTGGATTGCCATCATTCAGATAATAATAAGCGGGATCTTTTTTAATGAAACGAATACCTTGGATCTTTTTGTTTTTCAGTATTTTTATTTCTGCCGGGGGACAACGTAATGCCGATTACGGGATCTTTGCCGGGGTTTCATCATACATGGGGGATATCAATCCGGAAAGACTGATGTATTCACCTCTTCCGGCTGCCGGGATCCTTTACAGGTATAACTTCCACCCGCGCCAGGCAATCAGAGCTAATATATTTTATGGCGGTCTCAGAGCCAGTGATCTCGACTTTAATAATGCTTACCAGACAACAAGGAACAGTTCATTCAGGGGATCGGTGGCGGAGATTGCAGCCCAGTTCGAATTTAATTTCCTTCCTTATACCACACAGGGAAAGCTCTGGGATTTCTCACCTTATTTTGCTGCCGGGGCTGGTGTGGTCTTTATAAATACTGTAACAAATTCAATTGAACCGGTTATCCCGTTTTCCCTCGGATTCAAGGTCAATATTTATAAAAATATGGGTCTCGAAGCCGAATATGGCTTTCGTAAAACTTTTTATGATAACTTTGACGGCCTAAATGATATGGTAGCCGAAGAAGATCGGGGATTGATCCATAATACTGACTGGTATTCCTTTGCCGGGATTGTGCTTACCTGGAAATTCTATAACAAACTGGCAGGATGTCCGGCATATGTTGATGTGGATCAGAGAAGCAAACGTTAGATAATGTCGCTGAGGGATAAGATCAATATGAGTAAACTGCCCGTCCATATTGCAGTAATTATGGATGGTAACGGGCGATGGGCTGCACTGCATGGCCATGAAAGGGTTTTCGGCCATCAGAAGGGTGTGGAGCCGGTAAGGAATGTCGTTGAAGCCGCTGCTGAACTGGGTATCGGATATCTGACCCTTTATGCCTTCTCAACAGAAAACTGGGGCAGACCCGACGACGAGGTATCAGCCCTGATGGAACTGATGGTGCAGTCACTTAATAACGAGAAAGATAATCTTCTTAAGAACAATATCAGACTGATTGCCATAGGTGATTTTGCCAGACTGAATGAAAATGTAAGAACAAAATTGTTTGATACTATCAATCTGACATCGGGATCAACCGGACTTACACTCATTCTGGCACTAAGTTACAGTTCAAAATGGGAAATTACTGAAGCAGTGAGGAAACTTGTCCGCGATGTTAATGCAGGAGTGATTGACAGGGAAGCGATCTGTGAGGAAGAGATTGAAAAAAGACTTACAACATACGGTATTCCTGACCCCGACCTTATGATCAGGACCAGCGGTGAGTTGAGAATAAGTAATTTCCTCCTCTGGCAGCTGGCTTATTCGGAATTTTATTTCACAGATATACTTTGGCCTGATTTTGGTAAGGAAGATCTTTATGGTGCAATTGTTGACTTCCAGAACAGAGTAAGACGATTTGGAAAAACGAGTGAACAGATTTTGGAAAAATAACGAAAGGATGAAATTCAAGGAACTTAACCTGATCTTTGCAGTGCTTGCTCTGGCAGTGTTCAGCATGACCATAAATGCCCAGGAAAAACAGGAAATATTTGATTATACAAATGAAGATGATTTTGTTATCGGAGGAGTTTCTGTATCAGGGGTCAGATATCTTGATCTGAATGCAATTATCGGACTATCCGGGCTGAGAACCGGACAGACTATCACAATACCGGGAGAGGCTGTTAAGAACGCTGTTCAGAGATTGTGGTCGCAGGGATTGTTTTCAGATGTCAGAATATCCATTCAATCAATGAAATCAGATACAGTGTTCCTTGATATTCTGCTCCAGGAACGTCCACGTGTATCATCAATAAAATTCTATGGCATAAGACAATCTGAAAGTCAGGATATAACTGAAAAAATAAATCTGCCGGTCGGATCTCAGATCACTTCATATATACTTGATAATACAAGGAAAATTATCAGGGATCATTATATTGAAAAAGGTTTCTTCAATACAACTGTCGATTTTGTTCAGAAAGATGATCCCGACCAGCCAAATAATGTTATTCTGAGTATCAATATTGATAAAAAAGAGAGAGTAAAGATCGGTGATATAGCCTTCATAGGGAATGAAAGCTTTGAGGATAAAAAGCTTCGCCGCCAGATGAAGGGGACCAAGCAGAAAAACCTGAATTTCTTTAAACCTTCGAAATACATCAGTGAGAAATATGATGAAGATAAGGAAAAGCTGATCACCTTTTATAATGATAACGGGTTTAAGGACTTCACGATATTATCCGACTCTTTATATAACATATCTGAAGACCGGGTGGGACTGGTGATCAAGGTTGATGAAGGGGATCAGTATTTTCTCAGGAATGTCGACTGGGTTGGGAACAGTGTTTACAGGAAAGAAGACCTTGACAGGGTTTTCAATGTTGAGAAAGGTTCGGTTTACAATCAGTCTCTTATTCTTGACAGGCTTAAAGGAACCAGCGGTGCCGAAGACGCTGTAAGTAATCTCTACCTCGATTATGGTTACCTTTTCTCACAACTGACACCAGTCGAATCAAAGGTTGAAGGCGATTCGGTTGACCTGGAGGTAAGGATCTTTGAGGGGGATCAGGCATATGTGAATAATGTTATAATAGCAGGGAATACCAGGACAAATGAGCATGTGGCACGGAGGGAACTATATACTCTTCCCGGGGACCTGTTCAGTAAAGATTTTATCCTAAGATCAATACGACAACTTGGGGTTCTTGGACATTTTGATCCCGAAAAAATTAATCCCACACCAATGCCCGATCCGGCAAACGGTACTGTTGATCTTTTATATAAGCTTGAAGAAAAAGCCAACGACCAGTTTGAGATATCCGGAGGATGGGGAGCCGGCATGCTTGTCGGGACCGTCGGAGTGAGGTTCAACAACTTCGCAATGAAAAATTTCTTCAACCTGAAGGATTGGAGACCTTATCCCTCGGGAGACGGCCAGTCGCTCAGCATCAGAGCTCAGTCCAACGGCAGAATATACCAGTCATATACAGTTTCTTTTATGGAACCATGGCTTGGGGGTAAACGGGCAAATTCTTTCTCAGTTTCCCTTTACCGGTCACTTATGACAAACGGAAAGAAAAAAGGAGAAGATGGCCGGCAGTCCATGCTTATTGATGGTGCATCCATCGGACTCGGGAAAAGACTTGAATGGCCGGATGATTATTTCTCAGTTTACGGTGAACTGAGCTATCAGAAATACAATCTTAATAATTACAGCTATTATCAGTTCCTCTTTGAGAATGGCGAATCGACATTGATAAGCCTGATGGCCAAGCTACAGAGGTTTTCAGTAGGACCGAACATTATTTATCCGAGGAAGGGATCGTCATATACACTGTCATTGCAGGCGACACCTCCGTACACATATATTTCAGGGAAGGATATGACGGGCGTACCTGATGAAGAGAAATACAAATGGATAGAATTCCATAAATGGGTATTCAAATCGGAGAACTATTTCCCTCTTACAAAAGATGATAAGCTTGTTCTCAGTGCTCGGTTTGCATTCGGCTACCTCGGTCATTACAACAATGCCATCGGACCATCTCCGTTTGAGAACTTCTATATAGGAGGCGACGGTATGACAGGTTACAGTTTTTACGGGCGTGAAATAATCGCGCTCAGGGGATATACAAACGGATCACTCACTCCCACAGCTGCCAATGGTGCACCGTCAGGGAACGTTTATTCAAAGATTACATTTGAGGTACGCTACCCGATTTCACTTAATCAGCAGGCTACAATTTACGGTCTGGCATTCCTTGAATCGGGAAGAGCCTGGAACAAGCTCAGTGAATATAATCCATTCCGGATGAACCGGTCTGCAGGTATAGGGCTGAGAGCCAATCTTCCGATGTTCGGACTTCTTGGAATCGACTGGGGGTACGGCTTTGATAATGTGCCGGATCCGACAAGGTTTAATAACGCAAATAAATCACAATTTCATTTTGTTATAGGTCAGCAGTTTTGACAGGTTAAAAATTAAAATCATGAGAAAAATTAGTTTTATAATAGGGTTACTGGTTCTGTCATCAGCCATGGCTGTTGCACAGAAATATGCATTTGTCGATACCGAGTACATAAGGAAGAATATTCCCGCATTTACAACGGCACAGGAACAGCTCGATAATCTCTCAAAACAATGGGAAAAAGAGGTTGCCGACGGTTATGCAATTGTTGAGCAGATGTACAAATCATATCAGAACGAGGCGCCGCTTCTTTCGCAGGACATGAAAGTAAAGAGAGAAGAGGCAATAATAAATAAAGAGAAGGAGATGAAAGAGCTCCAGAATAAGTATTTCGGAATGGAAGGTGACCTTTTCAAAAAGAGGGAGGAGCTTGTCAAACCGATCCAGGATGAGATACTTAAAGCAATCAAGGATATAGCTGTTGAAGGAAGTTATGCAGTTATTTTCGATTCCGCGGCAGGCGGCAATATCCTTTTTGCAAATCCGAAATTTGATATCAGTGATCAGGTTCTCGAAAAATTAGGTTTTAAGAATTAAATAACTACTTTTGCATAATTTAATATTAATAAACAACTTATAATGAAAAGAATATTTGGAATAGCAGCTCTTGTTCTCATTATGGTTTCTGCAGGGCAGGCCCAGAATTTAAAGTTTGGTCATATTAACAGTGACGAGTTAATCAGAGCATTACCTGAGTTTGATACTGCAAATGCCAACCTGGAAAAATTCCGCCAGGAACTGGTAAACAACCTTGAGCTGATGTCGGTTGAACTCAATAATAAAAGCGATGCATTTAATAAGGAAAGCAAGAACTACACAGAAATTGTAAGGCAGTCCAAGGAACAGGAACTTGTTGACCTGAACAGAAGAATTCAGGAGTTCCAGGTTAATGCGCAGGAACAATTGCAGAATAAACAGGTTGAATTATTTCAGCCTATATATAATAAGGTAGACAAAGCTATCAAGGATGTAGGCAAGGAAAATGGTTTCCTGTATGTCTTTGATATTGCAAAAGGGTCGGTTCTTTATTTCGATGAGACCAAAAGTACCAATATCATGGCACTGGCCAAATCCAAGCTTGGTATCAAATAAAGTACTATGAATAATCGATGACCATCTCCCAGCTGGCGGATGGTCATTTTTTTAATATACTGTATTGTGAATAAGCAGCCAATCGGTCTTTTTGATTCAGGAGTCGGTGGTCTTACCGTTGCACAGGCTATAAAGCAGGTCCTTCCCGGAGAGAGTCTTATCTATTTCGGTGATACGGCACATCTTCCTTATGGTGATAAATCAGCAGAGTCGATAAAGAACTATTCCCGTAAGATAACCGAGTTCCTGCTTGACCAGGGAGCAAAGGTGGTTCTGGTAGCCTGCAATTCAGCATCAGCATCAGCCTATGATACCCTTAAGGAGGAGTATGGCAGTAAAACAATTCTCATGGATGTGATCGATCCTGTGGTTGACTATCTGGGGACCAGGGATTACTCGAGGGTAGGAGTGATAGGTACAAAGAGAACTATCAGCTCCGGGACATACGAAAACAAGATCAGGATAAAATCGCCGGGAACCAGTGTAATATCACTGGCTACGCCTTTGCTCGTACCCATGATAGAAGAAGGATTTATTTTTGACGATATAAGCAATGCGATCCTCCGTACATACCTCTCGGATGCTTCGCTTCAGGAGATTCAGGCATTGATACTGGGTTGCACACACTATCCGATAATCAGGAACCAGATCAGCAAAATATTTAATTTTAATATTGAAGTGATTGACTCAGGAAGACTGGTTTCTGTTATTCTGAGGGATATTCTTGAGAAAAATAACTTTCTTAATGACTCGGGAAAAGTTAAGGACCAGTTTTATGTTTCCGATTATACGACATATTTTGAAAAGATCGCCAGGATGTTCTTTGAGGGAGAGATCAATCTGAAAAAAGCAGATATCTGGCAATAAAACGAAAGGTTGACATGGGTAAGGATACGAGAGTTGTTTCAAAAGAAGAAGTAGTTATCCGTTTTTCCGGTGATTCCGGTGACGGGATGCAGCTAACGGGAACCCTGTTTTCCGATACTGCAGCCCTTTATGGGAACGATTTAACAACATTCCCTGATTATCCTGCCGAGATCAGGGCTCCTCAGGGTACCGTAGGAGGTGTATCAGGATTCCAGGTACATCTTGGACATTCGGAAATAGAAACTCCCGGCGATTATGCCGATGTGCTTGTAGCTATGAATCCTGCAGCCATCAAGGCAAATGCAGCAATGGTTAAGCAGGGGGGGACTATCATCTATGACAAGGATAACTTCACGGAGAAAAACCTTGAAAAAGCTGGTTATACGGGCGATCCGGTCGCGGAAGAAAAGCTTGAAACATACAATATAATTGCCGCTCCTATTACTTCAATGGTAAAAGAGGCTCTTAAGAATTTCGGGCTCGATCCAAAGTCAGTCCTGAGAACAAAAAACATGTTCGCACTGGGTATGGTCTACTGGCTCTTTGACAGGAAACTGAAATACACAGAACAGTTCTTCGATAAGAAGTTTGCCCAGAAACCTGAAATTGCCGAGGCAAATAAAGTTGCTTTAAGAGCAGGTTATTATTATGCCGAGACTATTGAAGCCCTGACGCCGGTAATAAAGATCCAGCCGGCACAGATTGCGCCGGGAACATACAGAAATATAAACGGGAACACTGCCACTGCATGGGGTTTCCTTGCGGCTGCAGAAAAAGCAGGCATGAATATCTTCATCGGATCATACCCTATAACTCCTGCTACCGGCATTCTCGAAGAGCTGGCAGCCCGGAAAGATCTCGGAGTTAAAAGCTTCCAGGCTGAAGACGAGATCGCCGGTATCTGTTCTGCTCTCGGAGCCAGCTTTGCCGGTAACCTGGCAATTACAACCACTTCCGGCCCCGGTCTTGCACTTAAATCTGAAGCCATAGGACTCGCTGTAATGGCAGAACTCCCGATAGTAATCGTGGATGTTCAGCGTGGAGGTCCTTCTACCGGTTTGCCGACAAAAACAGAACAGGCAGACCTCTTACAGGCTCTTTATGGCCGTAACGGGGAAAGCCCCGTTGTGGTACTGGCGGCAAGCACACCTGCCGATTGCTTTAAATATGCTTATGAGGCGGCAAGAATTGCTCTTGAACATATGACACCGGTCATCCTCCTTACCGACGGATACCTGGCAAACGGATCAGAACCATGGAGAATACCCGATATGAAGGATATTCCTGATATTACCCCGCAGTTTGCTGATACAAGCGAGATACCGTTCCATCCCTATAAACGGAATTGCGATACTCTTGCACGTTACTGGGCAATACCCGGGACGCCGGGACTTGAGCATCGCATCGGGGGACTTGAAAAAACTGTTAAAGGTACCGTATCATACCTCCCGGATAATCACGAGCTGATGGTGAACTTCAGAGCTGAGAAGGTGGCCAGGGTTGCCGCAAAGATCCCCGAAATAAAAATTGTCGGTGAAGATTCCGGAGATCTGCTCCTGGCAGGCTGGGGAGGATCACGCGGATACCTGATAACTGCTGTAAAGGAATTACAAAATGAAGGTTATAAGGTAAGCATTGTCAATTTCAATTATATTAATCCCCTGCCAAAGAATACCGAAAGTGTTTTCAGCAGGTTCAAAACTATTGCCGTGGCCGAACTGAACCTTGGTCAGTTTGCCTCATACCTCCGTTCAGTATTTCCCGGGTTCAGGTATGAACAGATAAATAAGGTCAAGGGAATGCCTTTCACAACAGTTGAAATAAAAGAAAAATGTATTAAAATTCTGGAGGGGAATTAATATGACTGAACTTCAAACTTATCAGTATACACCCAAAGACTTTAAAAGCGATCAGGAAGTAAGATGGTGCCCCGGATGCGGTGATCATGCCGTTCTGAATGCTGTTCAGAAAGCTCTTTCCGAACTTGGAATACCCAGAGAGAAGTTTGTCTTCATTTCAGGAATCGGCTGCTCTTCAAGATTTCCTTATTATATGAATACTTACGGGTTTCACGGCATTCATGGCCGGGCATCTGCCATAGCTACCGGAGTTAAAATAGCCAATCCGGAACTTTCGGTATGGCAGATAACAGGTGATGGCGATGCCCTGGCAATAGGAGGGAACCATTTCATTCATGCTGTCCGCCGCAATATAGATGTAAATATAATTCTGTTCAATAACGAGATCTACGGGCTTACAAAAGGGCAGTATTCTCCCACTTCCGAAAAAGGACTGGTTACAAAAACATCACCTTTTGGTACAATTGAAGAACCATTTTCAGTCGGGGAACTTGTAGTGGGAGCAAAGGGCAGGTTTTTTGCCAGGACTGTTGATGCCAATGTAACGCTTTCCACCCAGATATACATCCAGGCGGCAAAGCATAAGGGAACCTCGGTTATAGAAGTTCTGCAGAATTGTGTAATATTCAACGACGGTATACACGATACAGTCACAAATAAAGATTTCAGGGATGACAGGACAATCACCCTGAAACACGGTGAGCCGATGATCTTCGGCAAAGAAAATGACAAAGGCCTGATACTTGAAGGTCTGAAACTTAAAGTCGTAAAGATAGGGGAGAACGATATTACACGTAAGGATATTCTTGTACACGATGCATCAGAACCTAACCCGGGTTTACATTATATGCTGGCAAATATGAGGTACCCCAATTATCCGGTCGCGCTGGGTGTAATAAGATCGGTTGAGGGTAATACATATGATAATGATCTGACAGAACAGATTAATAACATCCGGAAGGATTCAAAAATTAAATGCTTAAATGACCTCCTTAACAGCGGATCGACCTGGAAAGTAAAATAACAAAAGGTATCATACCGTTGCCTGTGCGTATAAAGGGAATTTTAGTAATTTTAAACCAGGATTCCCCTTAAACCGCTACATGGAAGATAAAAACCAGATCAGCCCGGAATATCACCGTTTGCTTCACGAACAGCATGAAAGGCTTAAGGAGCTTGGGTGTATTAACCAGACCACCTATATACTTAAGGAATGCAAACCCATTGAGGAGACACTTCAGCGTATTGTCCTGCTACTGCCTGCAGCCTGGCAGTATCCGAAATATACCGAAGCAAGGATCATTTACCGCGATAAACAGTTCGAGACTCCGGGATTCAGGGAATCCAGGTGGAAGATGGAACAGGAATTCAATACAATTGATGATGATAAAGGGATAGTCCAGGTTTATTATACGGAAGAGTTCAGGGATGAATATGAAGGACCTTTTCTGAAGGAAGAGAGGGACCTGATCCTTAATATCGCCAATCTGATCACTGGTTTTATAAACAGTACCAAGGCCAGGGATATAATTCTTGGCAGGACCCTGCCGGGAGAAGATGTTGAGGATGTCCATTTTCTGTCGTCGAGGCAGTTGCTGCAAAAGTTCCTTGAACGCCATAATGCAGAGCGTGATGTTTTTCATGACCTTCAGCCTTTTAAGGTAAAGGAAATCCTTCTCGTGGCAAACCTTTATGATGCTTATTCAATAGAGGGAGAAGGCCGTTTTGTCGACCATATGCTTGGCGAATACCACCAGATGAGCCTTACAAGCCTCCCAAGGCTGACAGGGGTATCGGGTGAAGAGGAAGCTTTTAACCGCCTGAAAGCACGCCATTATGATATGGTCATAATAATGGTCGGCCTCGATAAGGAAATGCCGGTAAAACTTTGCAGGAATATTAAGTATAAGTACCCCTATATGCCGGTTTACCTGCTTCTTAATTATCCCGAAGATGTTGAATATATAAGGAAGCAGAAAGCTGTAGGAGTACCGATAGATAACTATTTCGTGTGGACAGGGGAATCGAAAGTATTCTTTGCCATGGTCAATCTGCTCGAGGACCGTGTAAATGTTGATAATGATACAAAGAGAGGACTTACCGGTGTGATCCTTCTGGTTGAGGATTCGGCAGAATACTATTCAAGTTATCTGCCGATGCTCTATACCCTGGTGATGGAGCAGACAAGGAACCTTATCGAGGATGTTTCAACCGACGAACTGTATAAAGTATTAAAGCTCAAGACAAGGCCAAAAATACTGCTGGCGCTCAGCTGGGAGGATGCTATTACAATTTTCAACAAATATGAGGATAATCTGTTGTGCGTTATCTCCGATATCTGTTTCCCGCGAAACGGGAAATTTCATGATACGGCGGGATATGAACTGATTCAGTATGTGAAAACCAGGTTGCCCAAACTTCCGACAGTGATCCAGTCATCTGATCCGGAAAACGCCAGGTATGCCTATTCAATCAAATCGAATTTCATTAACAAGAACTCGGAAGGACTGATGCAGGATCTGAAGACCTTCATAAATTATTATCTTGGATTCGGTCATTTTGTTTACAGGGACGATAAGGGGCGCCAGATTGCAGTTGCAAAGTCGATGAAGGAATTTGAAGCCTATCTGGAGACCATTCCTGAAGATTCACTTGAATATCATGCACTGGGTAATCATTTTTCACAATGGCTTATGGCCAGGGGGGAAGTAAAGATCGCCTGGCAGATAAATCCGATAAAGGTTTCGGATTTTAAGAGCATAAAGGAACTGAGGGAATATCTGCTGGATCTTATAAGGAAAAGACGGCGTGAACAGAACAAGGGGAGGGTTGTAAATTTCGAGGAATCTGCACTTACCGATGAGTCGAATGTTGTTAGTCTGTCGAGCGGATCACTAGGGGGAAAGGGAAGGGGTCTGGCATTCATAAATACTCTTATCTACAGCTTTGAGCTCGGAAGACTTCTGCCTGGGATAAATGTTAAAACTCCAATAACCGCCATCATCGGTACCGATGAATTCGATATGTTCATGGAGCGAAATCATTTCTGGGATAAGATCAAGGAAATAAAAGATTATCCGATACTTCAGAAGTTTTTCATTGAAGGCAACCTCAGTTACACCCTTGAAAAGGAACTGAGGATCTTCCTGAAGCACATTAACAAGCCACTGGCCGTAAGGTCGTCGAGCCTTTTTGAAGATTCCCTGAGCCAGCCTTTTTCAGGAATTTTCGATACCTATATCCTCCCGAACAATCATCCTGAATTCGAGGTGAGGCTTAAACAGCTTACAGGGGCTATTAAACTGGTGTTCTCATCTATATATTCAAAAAGTGCAAGGACCTATTTCGAGGCAATTAATTATAAGATAGAGCTCGAAAAAATGGCTGTTGTTATTCAGGAAGTGGCAGGGAACAGATTTGATGATACTTATTATCCACATATCAGCGGAACTGCCCAGTCATTTAATTTTTATCCGGTCTCTCATATGAAACCGGAGGACGGAGTGGCTGTTGTTGCTGTCGGAATGGGCCATTATGTGGCCGAAGGTGATAGAGCTTTCAGGTTCTCGCCTGTTTACCCGAATATGGATGTAATATCACATCACGATCTATACAAGAATTCTCAGGTCAGCTTTTATGCTGTTGATATGAGCAGGAAGGAGATCAACCTGCTGGAGGGTGAAAAAGCAGGATTGATAAGTCTTGATATCAGTGAGGCTGAAAAACATGGTACCCTGAATCATACGGCTTCAGTACTTAACATCGACAATGATACAATTGTTCCCGGGCTTGATGCCTCAGGCCCCAGGGTCATCAATTTTGCCGATATCCTGAAATATGATTATATGCCTCTGGCTTCCACCCTTAACACAATACTCGAGGTGGTTGAGGAAGCCATCGGAAATCCTTCGGAGATAGAGTTTGCAGTAGATCTTACAAAAGACAAGGATGGCAACGCAACTTTCTACCTTCTTCAGATAAAGCCTCTTACCGGGAGTACTGCTGGCTATGATATTGATCTGACTGGTATTAACAATAATGACATTCTCCTGAAGGCCGAAAAAAGTATGGGAAACGGAATTCTGAACAATATTACGGATGTTGTTTATGTTGAGCCGGAGAAGTTTGACAATCTGCGCACTCTTGAAATGGCTGACGAGGTTGAAAGGATCAATGATACTATGGCTGCTGAGAACAGAAGCTATATACTCATAGGGCCGGGGCGCTGGGGTACAAAGGACAGGTTCCTTGGAATACCTGTTGTATGGCCTCAGATATCACATGCCAGGGTTATAGTTGAGGTTGGCCTGCGTGATTTTTACCTCGACGCATCACTTGGCTCTCATTTCTTCCATAATGTAACCGCAATGAATGTCGGATATTTCTCGGTTAATGAAGGACTTGAAGAAGGAAAGGTAGACTGGGAGAAACTGAAAGGGCAGGAGTTGGTCAGTCAGGGAGACTTCTTCAGACATATCAGGTTCGAAAAACCGCTCCTTGTGCGGATGGATGGAAAGAAAGGAATTGCTCTCATCACTATTAACAGGTAACAAAAGAAGGCTTATGTCAATCGTCGAAGGAATACTGGACCTCCAGAAATATGACTTCACCGATACTCCCTTTGACCTGCTCATGCAGAAACGGATTCACAGGGTGTTGATGATATGCAGTAATTATGATAATTACATGCTGGAGGAAGACGGAAGGATAGATGAACAGATTTTCAATGAATATGTTTCTCTGAACCTTCGCTATCCTCCTGTTTTCGTACAGACAGATAATGCGGATGATGCCTTCAGGATACTGAAGGATGGGAATATTGATCTGATTATTTCGATGGTGAGTGTAAAGGGGGCAGATGTTTTTGCACTTGCCAAGAAGATCAAAAATGAATATGAGAACATTCCCATTGTCGTACTTACATATTTTTCGAGGGAAGTATCGCTCCGGCTCGAGGGCGAGGATCTGAGTGCAATAGATTATGTGTTCTGCTGGCTTGGAGATGCATCACTCATACTGGCTATAATCAAACTTATTGAGGATAAGATGAATGCCGAAAACGATATCGAAAATATCGGTGTGCAGGCCATAATTCTGATCGAGAACTCAATAAGATATATTTCCTCATACCTGCCAAATATTTACCGTATTGTCCTCCTTCAGTCGCTCGATTTTCAGAGGGAAGCGCTTAATGAGCATCAGCGAATGCTTAAGATGCGGGGACGGCCTAAAATACTTCTGGCAAATAATTTCAATGACGCCCTCGTCCTTTACCGGAAATATAAATACAACGTACTCGGGGTCATTTCAGATATCAGTTATAAACGGGATAACGTACAGGACGAGAATGCAGGCATTGAACTCTGCAAGGTTGTAATGGCTGATGACGACAAGGTGCCGTTCCTGCTTCAGTCTTCAAACCTTGATCATAAGAAAAGAGCTGAGGAGATGGGTGCAGGATTCATTTACAAATATTCCAAAACGCTTTCGCTCGAACTGAGGAACTTCATTATTCAGAACCTTGCATTCGGACCTTTTGTTTTCAGGAATCCTGTCACGCTCGAACCTATTGCCATCGCAACTGATCTTCAGAGCCTTCAGCAGAAACTGCTTACGATTCCCGATAATGTACTTGAATATCATGCTACAAGGAATCATTTTTCGAAATGGCTGAATGCAAGGGCGCTTTTCCCGGTAGCCCAGATGTTTAAATATATTAGCAAGGAGGATTTTCCATCGGTTGACGAGATGCGAAGGTTCCTGTATGTTGCAATTTCAAGCTTCCGCCTTGGAAAGGGAAGAGGTGTAATAGCCAAGTTCGATAAATCGAGTTTCGATGAGTACCAGATATTCTCAAGGATAGGGGAAGGATCAATAGGAGGCAAAGCGAGAGGCCTTGCATTCATTAACAGGATAATAAAGAACCATAAGCTCTTCAACAAATTCCCTGATGTCCTTATAACAATTCCGCGTACGGTTGTTTTAAGCACCGACATCTTTGATGAGTTCATGGACCATAACAACCTGTACTCCTTTGCACTTTCCGACCTTTCCGATAATGAAATTCTTGAAAAGTTCCTGAGTGCAGAGCTGCCCGGACATGTCTGCCAGGACTTTTATGCTTATCTGGCAGTATCGCGTAATCATCCGATTGCCGTCAGATCGTCCAGTAAACTTGAAGATTCACATTATCAGCCATTTGCAGGAGTATATTCAACTTATATGATCCCGAGGCTGGCTGATAACAAATTAATGGTTAAAGCTTTATCTGATGCAATAAAAGAGGTCTATGCCTCTGTTTTTTATAAGGTCAGCAAAGCTTATATGACTGCCACGAGCAATGTGATCGACGAGGAAAAAATGGGTATTGTGCTTCAGGAGGTATGTGGCAGCAGGCATGGAGATATTTTTTACCCGACGTTTTCAGGTGTTGCAAGGTCGATAAATTATTACCCGATAGGTTCGGAAAAAGCTGAAGATGGAATTGCCAATGTTGCATTCGGACTTGGCAAGCTGATAGTGGAGGGAGGGTTATCGTTGCGTTTCTGTCCGAAGATGCCGAAGAAAATATTACAGCTTTCGTCGCCCGAAGCAGCCCTTCGTGATACACAGAAAATTTTCCGTGCGCTGGATCTCAATATAAACAGCTTCGTTCCTTCAACCGATGACGGTATAAATATCCCGCGGATTGATATAAAAGATGCAGGCAACGACAGTGCAATGAGATACCTTGCCTCCACATATGATCATGCAAACAATATCCTGAGGGATGGTATAATGGGCCAGGGTAAGCGTGTAATCACATTTGCCGGAATTTTACAGCATAATCTCTTTCCGCTTGCCGAGATACTTACAACACTGCTTGATCTGGGGCAGAGAGAAATGAACAATCCGATCGAAATAGAGTTTGCATGTAATCTGGAAACTCCGGCAGGCACACCTAAGGTATTCAATTTCCTTCAGTTACGGCCGATAGTCCATTCGGATGAAACCTTTAATATAAATCTTGAAAATGTCAAGCCCCATGAGACAATTCTTTTATCCGAATCTGCACTCGGGCATGGGATTTTCAAAGGAATATATGACCTGATATATGTAAAACCGGAATCGTTCAATGCATCTCAAAACAGGGATCTTGCGACCACAATTGACAATATTAATACCTCATTTGTTAAGGAAGGGAAAGGATATGTACTGATAGGTCCCGGGCGCTGGGGTTCCACCGATCCGTGGCTGGGCATCCCGGTGAAATGGGCTCAGATCTCGGCGGCAAGACTGATAGTTGAGTCGGGATTGAAGAATTACCGCATCGATCCAAGTCAGGGTACACATTTTTTCCAGAATCTCACGTCTTTTGGCGTAGGTTATTTTACGATCAATCCATTTATAAATGAAGGTTTTTATGATGTTGATTACCTTAATCTGAGAGCTGCTTCTTATGAAGACGGTTTTGTAAGGCATATACGGTTTGAGAAGCCACTGGACATAAGGATTGATGGAAAGAGGCATAAGGGAGTGATCATGAGACCGGTGTAGGGGCGCAAGGGAGCAACGGTGCAACGGCGCAACGGCACAACGGCGCAATGGCGCAACGGCATTACGGCACAATGGCGCAAAGGCTCAGGGCATAGCCGTCAACCTAAGCCTCAATACAAT
Source organism: Bacteroidota bacterium (assembly GCA_029564935.1). GTDB lineage: Bacteria > Bacteroidota > Bacteroidia > Bacteroidales > VadinHA17 > LD21. Next base: position 16,209 of record JAKQPD010000388.1, on the reverse strand, counting down.
AATAACGAAAACAATTGTAATTATCTGGATTGTAGCTAAATAACTTTCCCCTCCTTTTTTCAAGGAGGGGTGGCCAGACCACAAGATTATCTAATGTGCAGAAATAGAGATGTTCTGGCCGGGGTGGTTTTTTTGTTCGGAGAAATTAGTACAAGTTTGCTAATTCCGTTTTAACCACCCCGGCCGGGAATAGGACAATTGTAAACATTTCAAGATTAGCAATCCCGTCCACCCCTCCTTAAAAAAAGGAGGGGAAACTTTTATCTACAAAACTCCGTTAAGTTGACAGCTATGGGGTAAGGGGTAGTGGCGCAGCGGCTCAGAGGCTCAGAGGCGTAAAGGCTCAGAGGCGTAAAGGCTCAGAGGCACCGCGGCGAAAAGGCGAAGCGGTAACTTTCAGAAAACTGCACTCTGTGTTGTTACGTCTTTATTGATCTTTTTTATCAGTCCCTGCAGGACTGATCCCGGGCCGACTTCTGTAAAATTGTCTGCACCGTCAGCGATCATATTTATAATGCTCTGTGTCCATCTCACCGGTGATGTCAGTTGTGCAACAAGCCGGCTTTTAATTTTTTCCGGATCTAATGAAGGAGTGGCATCAACATTCTGGTAAACGGGGCAGACCGGAACGTTGAAGTTCGTACTTCTGATCGCTTCCTCAAGTTCAGCTCTTGCCGGTTCCATAAGCGGAGAATGGAAGGCGCCTCCGACCTGAAGCTTTATTGCTCTTTTTGCACCCTTTGATTTCAGAACCTCAATAGCCTTATCGATACCTTCATTTGATCCTGAAATGACTATCTGTCCGGGACTGTTATAGTTAGCCGGAACCACTATTTCCCCGATCTCATTACAGGTTTCTTCAACTATTCTGTCATCAGTTCCGATCACGGCAGCCATTGTTGACGGGTTCATTTCACAGGCTTTCTGCATGGCCATAGCTCTTCTGGAAACAAGTGCAAGTCCGTCCTCAAATGATATTGATCTGCCTGCAACAAGGGCTGAGAATTCCCCGAGTGAATGGCCTGCAACCATGTCCGGTCTGAAACCATCGCCAATAACAGAAGCAAGGATGACAGAATGAAGGAAAATTGCAGGCTGGGTAACCCTCGTCTGTTTAAGATCATCCCCGGATCCGTTGAACATCAGATCGGTGATCCTGAATCCAAGAATGCCATTTGCAGTTTCAAATAAATCCTTTGCCAGTGCGGATCGTTCATACAGATCCCTGCCCATGCCGGGAAACTGTGCTCCCTGTCCCGGAAATACATATGCTTTCATGGTATTATCAGTGTAGTCTGGAACCAATCAGATGAATAAATTCTTCACGTGTGTTCAGGTTTGAAAGAAATATACCGGTAAACGCCGAGGTTGTTGTTACCGAATTCTGTTTCTGAACACCCCTGATCTGCATACACATGTGCTGTGCCTCAATGACCACTGCGACACCCATGGGGTTGAGGCATTCCTGAATTGTATTGCGGATTTGTACAGTCAGTCTTTCCTGCACCTGAAGCCTCCTGCTGAATACTTCCACCACACGGGCGATCTTGCTAAGTCCGGTAATGTAGCCATCAGGGATATAAGCAACATGAGCTTTCCCGAAAAATGGCAGCATATGATGTTCACACATCGAATAAATATCTATATCCTTTACCAGAACCATCTGCTTGTAGTCTTCCCTGAATTTAGCGGAATTGAGGATCTGGCAGGCATTCATCGAATAACCCATTGTAAGAAAATGCATGGCTTTTGCAACTCTTTCCGGGGTCTTTATCAGGCCCTCACGGTCGGGATCCTCTCCGAGCAGTTTCAGTACCCTGTAATAAATCCCTGAAAGTTCTTTGATGTTATCTTCATCCCACGATTCTGTTTTGGTATAACCGTTGCGGACAGGTTCCTCAGCCTTGTCGCATGATGCGGTTTTTGCAGTTTTATTCGCCATAATATTCTATCGAGTTATTTTCTGTTTCACTTATTCTTACACAATGGAGTATAGCTCCATGTTTTTCAATATATGGTTTTAGTTCTGACCAGATTGCTATTGCCAGATTTTCTGTTGTGGCAATCTTCCCCTGCATAAAATCCACCTCGAGATTTATATTTTTATGATCAAGCTTTTCTATCACCCTTTCAAGGATTATCTCCTTCAGAGTAGTGAGATTCATTACGAACCCATGACTCTCCGGGATTTCACCCTTCACTGTAACAAAAAGTTCATAATTATGTCCGTGCCATTTCGGATTTGAACATTTACCAAAAACCTCCATGTTCTCCTGATCTGTCCAGTCCTGCCTGAACATCCTGTGTGCAGCACTGAATCTTTCGCGCCGGGTAAGGTAAATCATCTGGCAGAGTAATTAAGATGCAATAATAGTTATTTAAGTTGATCTTTTTAAATATATTCAGCTTGCATTATTCATGAATTGATTATATTCGGTTACTACGTTTCCGGGGAGGATTTCTACCCCCCAACCCCCCAGGGGGATTTAGGGGTGGATTTCAGCTTGCAGAGATGGAGGCCGGAGAAAAAAAGGTAGAAGCGTATAGGTAGAATAACCTCCTAATCCCCATGAAACCGGAGTAAAAAATTGGTTTTCGGATTCCGGGTAAATATTTATTTGATAATTTTAGATAATTGTTTGTTGTTATAGTTTATGAATTAAACAGGGTAGTCACTTAATGAAGAGATCTCAATGTCTGTAAGGGTCCTTATTGTTGCCGCCACACATGTAGAAGCAGATGTCGCTAGCCGGATACAGGTTCCTGGTGATATGTCTGTAAGTACTCTTATCACAGGAATAGGTAGTGTAGCGACTGCCTGGTCACTTACAAAATGGATTTCTTCAAATCGACTTCCTGATCTTGTCATAAATATAGGTCTGGCAGGCAGTTTCAGAGAAAGTATTAAACCTGGAGATGTTGTAATGCCGGTCTCGGATTGTTTTGCTGATTCCGGAACAGAGACCGGTGATGGTTTTTTGACCCTTGCTGAAGCAGGACTTGAAGAGCCTGACAGATTCCCTTACAGTAAAGGCAGAATAATTGCTGATAATAATCTTCTAATAAAAGCGACAGGGATATTAAATCCTGTTACCGCAATAACTGTTAACACTGTGTCAGGGACTGCAGGGACAATTGAACGGCTGAGAATGAAATATGATCCGGATATTGAGACAATGGAAGGCGCTGCATTTTTTTATGTATGCCGCATGTCTGATGTACAGTTTATTTCGCTCAGAGGGATATCAAATATGGTGGAACCCCGGGACAGGAATAAATGGAAAATCAGGCCCGCTCTGGATAATCTGACAACTAAATTACAGGAATTCCTGTTAACAACTGTTTAAAACTATGAAACTTTCACTTGGATTCTCACCCTGCCCGAATGATACTTTCATCTTTGAAGCTATGGTCCATGGAAGGGTTGATACTGAAGGATTGCAGTTCGATTATTTCCTTTCCGATGTTGAAGAGCTTAATAAAAGGGCATTCGAGGGGACCAGTGATATTACAAAAATAAGTTCGGGGGCTTTTGCATATGTTGCAAAGGATTATCTGATACTTGATTCGGGCAGTGCGCTGGGTTTCGGGAACGGGCCCCTTCTGATAAGTAAGAAAATGATGGATTCCCATGGTATAACCTCATCACGGATTGCAATTCCCGGGAAATATACAACTGCCAACCTTCTCTTCAGCCTCGCCTGGCCCGATGCCGTGAATAAGACCGAATACCTTTTTTCAGATATTGTCGATGCCATCCTTAATGATGAAGCAGATGCGGGATTAATAATCCACGAAACACGGTTCACCTACGGGAAAAAAGGATTAATAATGGTGGCTGATATGGGAAAATACTGGGAAGAACTTACCCGGCTCCCGGTACCCCTGGGACTTATTGTAATAAACAGGAGAGTCAATGAAGACATAGCTCTTAAAGTAAACAGAATAATAAGACGAAGCATTGAGTATGCTTTCAGGGATCCTGTTATGTCATTTGATTTCATCCGATCCAATGCCAGGGAAATAAAAAAGTCTGTGCTTGAAAAACATATTAAGCTGTATGTCAACAATTTCTCACTTGATCTGGGATCGGAAGGAAAACATTCGGTTACTGAGCTTTTCAGGATCGGCCGTGAAAAAGGTGTTTTGCCTGAAATGCCGGATAAGATATTTCTGACATCCTGAAAACCTGGAGATTTTTATTTACTATTTTTGTTTATTGACTGCCGCTAATCAGGTAAGCCAGGATAGTATTAATTAGAAAATGTAAAATCATGCCGCTCAGGGATCTTGTAAGAAAAAACCGTTCATACAGACGATTTGATGAGTCTTATAACATAGATTACAAAACACTGGAAGGACTTGTGGACCTTGCAAGATTATCTGCTTCGGGGGCAAACAGACAACCTTTGAAATTCCTGATCTATAATACACCGGATGACTGTGCCAGGGTATTCCCGTCGGTTGTATGGGCTGCCTACCTGAAGGACTGGGATGGTCCCGCGGCTGGCGAAAGACCTTCAGCATATATAATTATACTTGGTGACAAATCCGTTTATGAGGTTTTCGGGGTTGACCATGGAATTGCTGCACAGAGTATTATGCTTGGCGCTACTGAAGCGGGGCTTGGTGGTTGTATGATAGCCTCAATTAAAAAGGAACTGCTCAGGAATGAACTTAACATACCCGGGCACTATGAAATCCTTCTCATACTTGCCCTGGGGAAACCTGTAGAGAACGTTATCATCGATGAAATAAAGGATGGTGATGTGAAATACTGGAGAGATGCTGAGAAAAATCATCATGTTCCAAAGCGTCGCCTCGACGAATTAATAATTAAACTGTAAGAGCTTACTGCCATGAAGAGCTGGGTTTCCTGTTTTCTCGTATTCCTGACAGTCATTTGTATGTCGTGGGGACAGGAAGCGGTGAATACCGGAAATGCCTTGCTTTTTCATGGTATTGTAATTGATGCCGATGCCCGGTCGCCGCTGGCCGGATCACAGATAATGATAAACAGGGCATTTGCTTCAGTTAGTGATAATGAAGGCAGATTTGCATTTTATGTTAACCGGCTCGACACTGTTACTTTCAGCATGCTCGGATATAAACCGGCTGTTTTTATGATAAGCGATACCCTGAAAGGAAGGGAATTCATTGCCGGAGTATATATGTATACCGATACTCTTTCCATAGGAGAGATAGTCATAGTGCCCAGGTTCAGGAATCTCAGATCGGAATTACTGAATCCCTCCGGAAAGCCGGATCAGGAGATTGAGAATGCCATGTATAACCTTGAATTATCAGCTTACCAGGGTAAGATAAGCCAGGGTAAACTGGGTGATCCTGCTTCGAATTATGAATATCTCAGACAGAAGCATCGCTCAGAAGCTTATACAAAAGGGCAGATACCTGCCGACAGGATATTGGGAATAAGTCCATTTATGATAATACCCGCTGTTTACCTCCTGATGAACGGTTTCCCGGAAAAGCCGCCCCCGCTCCAGCCAAGTCTGACTGACCAGGAGCTGAAGATGATATGGAAAAAGTATTTGGACACCTATGGGAATAAGTAAGTTTTATCTTTGACAGGAGTTTTGGGAACAAAGTTTCCCCTCCTTTTTTTAAGGAGGGGTGGCCGGGATTTCTGATTTTGAAATGGTTACACTTCTCCTTTCCCGGCCGGGGTGGTTGAACTTTGTTGTCTTCTGAACTTTCTTCCTCCAAGACTTTTTGAATTTATCTGATTCCATTAAATGGATTCAGCTGAAGTGGACTAATTCCTCAAAATCTAATTAACCACCCCGGCCAGACAATTTATATTCCTGCAAGTCAGACGATTTTAGCGTCTGGCCACCCCTCCTTAAAAAGGAGGGGAAACTTTTAACCTCAAAACTTCTAATATGGATGCCATTTTCCCTCACCACTCATTCCTCATCACTCACCCCTCTCCGCTCTCCACCCTGTGCTCTGTGCCCTTCGTTCTCCGCTCTCCGCTCTGTGCCCTTCGCCCTGTGCTCTGTGCCCTTCGCCCTGTGCACTGCGCTCTGCGCTCTCCGCCCTGTGCTCTCTGAACCTCGCTCGCCGCTCGCCGCTCGCCGCCCTTAGCCCTTTACAAACAAGGCTCTGATAATGTGCCCGGCAATTTTCGGATTCTCTTTCAGACGGCGGGTTGAATAGCCGAACCATTTCTCTCCGAACGGAACATATACTCTCATTGAATGTCCGTTGTTCACAATGCTCTGTCTCAGGTTCGGTGTAACTCCGTAAAGCATCTGAAACTCATAAAGATGTTTCGGGACATTATATTGTGAAATTAGTCTGTAGGCGGTGTCAATAAGCTTTTTATCATGGGTGGCAATTCCTACATGTATCCTGTTCCTGAAAATGAATTCGAGATCTTCGATGTAGTGCTGATTGATCTCATCGTATTTCTTAAATGAAATTTTTTCGGGTTCAATATAAATACCTTTGCACAGACGTATACTCAGCGGCGCTGCCTCAGAGTTCAGATCGGCAAGCCCTTTAAGATCATCAAGGGTTCTCCTGAGATAAGCCTGCAGAACGATCCCCACATTTGACGGGAATTCCTGCTTCAGCCTGCGGAATAGTTCAATTTCGGCGGTAGTACATGGAGAATCTTCCATGTCGATCCTGATGAATCCGTTATATGATGCAGCTTTGGCAACTATTTCTCTCATATGACGATAACAGGCTTCCTTATCAATAAGCAATCCGAAGCTTGTTGGTTTGGCTGAAAAATTACAATTAATCCCGTTCTTAAAAGTAATATCAATGAGCTCGAGATATTCCTGTTTATTCTTCCCGGCTTCATCCAGATCTTTTATGAATTCACCGAGAACGTCAAGGGTGACCAGGATATTCTGGCTGTTAAATTCTTTCGAAACCCTCATGGCATCGTCAACTGATTTGCCGGATATATATGACTTGGAAAATATCCAGATAAGGTTTTTCGGGAAGTAAGGAAGGATTGAAGCGATGAATTTGTTAAACATGGCAGTTAAATTGTTGAAAATTGTTCATTTTTCAATGCGAATAAAGCTTGTATCGAATAATTTTTTGATGACCTTTGTCATTGAATACACTGGTACAAAGGAAAGTCAAATTTTTTATTTAAAATATTACCCGGCAATGCAACCATTTTTTTCTCTCGGGTGTCTTAAAATTGTCCTCACCTTATGATGGGCGACCGTCAGATAATCAAAGGTTGTGCAAAGCACGACCGTAAGGCTCAAAAGCAGCTTTATGAACGTTATTCGGGATTCCTGCTTGGAATCTGTCTGAGGTACTCATCCGACAAGGCTGAGGCAGAGGATATTCTTCAGGACAGTTTCCTGAAAATATTTTTCAAGATTAATGAATTTTCAGGGACGGGTTCTTTTACAGGCTGGCTCAGAAAAGTTACTGTAAACACTGCAATAACTCATTATCATAAAAACCTTAAATATAGGTATAATGTAGATATTGAGGACTTTGTATCGTCAGAAACAGGTATTTCGAGCTTTGAGGAAGATTATTTTACATCTGATGAGCTCTTTAACGTTTTGAATAACCTGTCTGCCGGTTACAGGATGGTATTCAATCTTTATGCAATAGAAGGGTATAAGCATAAAGAGATTGCAAAGATGCTTAAGATTGATACCAATACATCCAAATCGCAGTACAGCAGGGCGAAAGCTGTAATAAGGGAGAAGCTTGAAGAATTAAGGACAATGAAAGTTAATTATCCGGCTGACAACCGGTAGATAAACAAGGTTGCATAAAGTGAAGGCCAGGAAGGAAGATAAGTTGCTGAGGGAGCTTTTCAGGAAGAAGCTTGAGGATGCTGAGGTTATTCCCTCTGAATCCTCGGGAGAAGTGCTTCTCAGAAGGCTGGGACGGAAAGAATTCCTCCGCTTCAATCCTTCACGTTTTAATATCTGGTATGCGGGAGCAGTTGCTGCAGCCGGTGCTGCAGCTCTGATAATTTACCTGACCGGCAGGTCTGAAGTCAATCCTGTACCCGCACAGGTTCCATATAGTGATACAGAAGTAGCTGTTGTTCCGGCCATGCCGGAACCGGTTGCTGAATACAGTGACCGGAAACCAGACCGGCCGGATATAATCGCAGAAAAGCGACCGGTTTCCCGTGATACTGAAGAAGGGATTATCACTGCCACTTTTGCTGATGAGGCCAAAGATAACAGATCCGGCATTCCTGAAAAACCAGAGGTCGGGACCATTGCTGAGAAAATTATTATTCCCCGTACCGGTCCCGATAGCGGAAAGCTCAGAATTTCAGCAAGTGTAGCTGATAATATAATAGCTTCAGTCAGGGAAGGGTGCTGCCCTCTGAAAGTTATCTTCCGGGCCGGAACAGATCCGTTTGAGCGATGCCGATGGTCGTTTGGCGATGGTGGCAGTTCAGACGAAGAAGATCCTGAGTGGATATTTGATGTTGAGGGTGAATATAAAGTAACGCTGCAGAAGTTCCATTCTGACGGTTCAGAGTCAGTTTCATCAGGTATCATTAAAGTTAATCCCAGGCCTGCTGCACGTTTTGAGATAATTGACGGAGATCCCGGCCTCAGTGAGAACCGGATCAGCTTCATAAACTATTCAACTCTTGCAGTAAAATTCAGATGGGATTTCGGAGATGGCAATTCTTCCGGTCTTTTTGAGCCGGTACATATTTACTCACAATCAGGCAATTATAACATCACCCTTATTGTAACTTCCGAAGATGGATGCACGGATACACTGACAGTGTCGAATGCCTTTACCGGCAAGGGAAATTTTATTGATTTTCCAAATGCATTTCTGCCAAACCTGAATGGCCCGCTTGGCGGTCATTATTCTTCTTCAGCCGATGATGCGGCAAGTATATTTCATCCTGTTTCTTCGGGAGTATCGGAATATCAGCTCAGGATTTTCAGTAAAAGCGGTATGCTGATTTTTGAAAGTAATGATATTAATATCGGATGGGATGGCTATTATAAAGGCAGTCTGTGCCAGTCCGGAGTATATATATGGAAAGTCAGGGGTAACTATATAAATGGAGAATCCTTCACAAAAATGGGGGATCTTACTTTACTCAAATACTGATTGTCTTATCTTCTGTTGCATAAATAGGTGGGATGCAAACATTTAACCGGATCTGCCTGGTCCTGCGGAAAAATATTTGTTAATAACTTTAACTTTTGGTGATAAAATCCGTACAACGGAAAAATCAAAGATTGGTTGATTTCGGTAATTTCGCAATTAGAAAGTTAAGTTTTGCAATTTGCTAAAAAGGGTCTGTTATATCGTTCTGCTGTCTTATATAATTTTTGTAGATAGCCAGTGTCAGGATCCCACATTTTCGCAGTTTTATGCGAATCCTCTATATCTGGCCCCGTCATTTGCGGGGGCAACTGAGGAATATCGGCTGGGAATGAACCACAGAAATCAATGGCCTGCTGTACCGGGTGTTTTTCATACCTACAGCATTTCATTTGACAAGGCACTTCCTAATTTCAATTCGGGGATCGGAGTTCTTGCAACATATGATGTTGCCGGTTCGGGAGATCTCAGCACAACAAATATCGGTTTGTTATATTCCTATGACTTCAATATCAACCGTGACTGGCATATAAGGCCCGGAGTAATGTTCAAATTCTATTATCTCGGGCTGGATATATATAAACTTGTCTTTAACAGTCAGCTTACAGGCAGCGGTACAACACCTTCGGTTTACCCTCCGCCATTTGATAATGTCGCAGATGTCGATTTTGCTACCTCGGCAATGGTATATAATGACAGGATCTGGGCCGGTTTTACACTTGACCATCTTCTTGTACCAAAAACCTCATTTTATGGTGATGATGCTAATGTTCCGATAAAATTTAATCTTTTCGGAGGTACCCAGATTTTGAGAAAAACCAGGCTGAAGGTCAAACTGCAGGAAGTACTTTCAGTAGCTGTCAATTTCCAGAAACAGGCAAAATTTTATCAGACCGATGTGGGTGTATATTATTACCGTGATCCGCTGATTTTCGGACTGTGGTACAGAGGAATACCATTTGTTACATCACAGGCGGGCGATGCAATTATAGGTCTTGTCGGTATCAAAACAAGCCAGTTCCATTTCGGTTACAGTTATGATTTTACGATATCCAACCTTATCAGCTCAACCGCCGGAGCTCACGAACTTTCGATAATCTACGAGTTCACCTCAATGTCCCTCAAATCAAACAAGAGAAGAATCAGAGCAATCCCGTGCCCTGAATTTTAGATCATCATAATTTACTCCCTTTAGTTAGTCCCTTTTATTTAATTGTTTTTATATTTGCGGACTAATGTTTAACAAATACTTATCTGTGATGAAGAAACTTTCCATTGCTCTTTTTTCAGTTTTATTTCTTGCAACAGCACTTCTTTATATTCTTCATTTTACCGGAAACAGGAAGCCGGAAATCGTTGATCAGGATGCTCTTCCCGCCAATGTCACTTCACAAGGAATAGCATTTGTGAACATCGATTCTGTAATTATGCATTTTGATATGTTTTTTGACAGGAGGGAAGAATTAATGGCCAAGCAGAAGAAGGCGGAAGCTGAACTGAATTCCAAGGGTACAAAGTATGAGAAAGATGCAAAGGATTTCCAGGAAAAAGTGACAAAAGGTCTGGTTACAAGAGCTACGGCAGCAGAAATGGAACAGGGACTTCTTAAACAACAGCAGGATCTGATCACACTCAGAGATAATCTTCAGTCGAACCTTCTTGAGGAAGAACAGGTAATGAACAGGCAGATAATAGATTATATTACAACTTTTCTGGAAGAGAACAAGTTGGACTTCAATTTTCAGTATATCCTTGGAAAATCCTTCGGAAGTGTAGTACTTTATGGAGATTCAGCTCTTGATATCACTGACAGGGTCACCGAGGCTATCAACCTGAAATATAAAACCACGAAGGGTCAGAAATAAAGACCATGGGTTTTGCCGCAAAATGGCTGGCAGAAAAGTCTCTTTTCCCACGGTTATTCGAAGAGATCCCTGATGATGATACAGGTATAGTTGCAGTAGTACCTGCTTATAATGAGCCGGGTATTACAACTCTTCTTGATTCACTTGCATCATGCAATCCACCCCGGTGCAGGGTAGAAATAATAATAATAGTCAATCTCAGATCTGATGCGGGAAAAGAAGCAATTCTGAATCACCGGAAATGCATTGAGAACATTAACATATGGGTAAAGGAGAATCCTGATAATTTCTTCAGGCTTCTGGTTTTTGATACAGGCATTCCCGAAATTCCCGGGTGGGGAGTCGGTCTGGCACGGAAGACCGGAATGGATGAAGCTGTCAGACGATTCGATTCAATAGACAGGCCGGAAGGTGTTATTGTTTGTCTTGACGCTGACTGTAAGGTAGAAAAGAACTATTTTGAAGCAATAGCTGAGAACCTGCTTTATAATAACAAGAACAAAGCCTGTTCAATTTACTTTGAGCACCTTACAGGAGAAAGTCCTGACTCTCAAATCGCCAGATATATAATCCAGTATGAATTGCACCTGCGATACTATTTATGGGCATTGAAATTTGCCGGCTTCCCCGATGCCTGCCATACTGTCGGTTCAGCAATAGCAGTTAAGGCTTTGTCATACATAAGGGCAGGCGGAATGAACAGAAGGCAGGCTGGTGAAGACTTCTATTTTATTCAGAAGCTGATACCTGCCGGCGGCTATTTCACCCTCAATTCGACAACTGTTTATCCGTCATGCCGGGAATCATTAAGGGTCCCGTTCGGTACAGGAGCCGCTATGTCGAAGCTGATGAGGGAACAAAATGATGAGTACCTGACATATAATTTTGATGCATTCACGGAGCTCGCCATATTATTCAGTTCTGCCGGAGGTCTTTATTACTCTGACCTGCAGATTACGTCAGAATATTATCAGAGACTTCCTCCGGGATTAAGATCTTTTATTAATGAAGAAGAATGGCTAAAAAAAATCAATGAAATAAAATCCAATACTTCAGGTCATGGATCATTTACAAAAAGATTTTTTGGCTGGTTCAACATGTTCAGGATAGTCAAATACCTGAATCATGTTCATGACGGGCTTTATGAAAAACAGCCCGTTACACTTGCTGCACTCAGTTTGCTGAGAGCTGCAGGGCAAAATGCTGCTTCTTCAGCTGCGCAGGATCTTTTGAACCATTTCAGGATGCTTGATAAGAACTCTTAGTTTAGCCGCCTTGAATGTTTGCGGTCTTCACGGGGAGTCATAACAATATAGAGATCTTCATCCGGTTTTTTCATCCGGTACTGTTCCCTGGCAAATTTCTCGAGATTATCATTATCGGTCTTCAGCTCAAGAAGCTTCCGGCGGTCCTCCTCAATTTTATTCATGTAATACTCCCTGTCGGTTTTCAGCCGGCGGAGCTCCCTCATGTCCCTGAACCGCGAAATAAGATTATTTGAATCGAGAAGGATTATCCAGATAAGGAAAATAATGATAGTCAGGAAATATTTATTCCTGAAAGATGCTGGGATCCGGTCAATGAATTTAAACCTTAACATTTAGTGCAAATCTATAACATTTTTCTCATCCTCCGCTCATAAGATATATGACCTGCACATTGTCACCTTCCTTTATAAAAGTCGACTCATACTTTTCCCGCGGTATTAACCGTCCGTTTATCTTAATGATTCTCATTTTAAAAGATAGTTTCCGCAATGCCAGGAGCTGATTAACGCTCAACGTTTCTATACTGAACTCCTCCTCCCTGTTGTTAAGCATTATTTTCATTACAGTCTTCCCGTTGGTAATTATTTCTTATTCATCAGGATCCCGACGACCATATCAGCCTGCATATTTGCCACGATGCTCACTCTCGGGGCAAGAGCCGGGTTATCGGGTGTTGTTTCGGTTGTCTCGTCGCCGCAGACATAAAGAGTATCATCGATCTTCCTGCACCTCAGGGATTCAATGTTTCCCCATCCGGCAAGTCCTGAACCCATTATCAGGGGTATTCCCGGCATTTTTTCCTGAATGGTCTCAGCAAGCATATCCTTCATTTCAACTTCATCCAGTGCTTCAACAATTACATCACATCCTGAATAGATCATCTGAATATTTTCAGGATTAAGCTGCACGGTGTGTGCAATAACAAGGGTATCGGGATTTATTCGTGCGATTGTCTCCTTCAGGGCTGTGGCCTTGAACATTTCAAGCTGGCATGTAAAGTAATACTGTCGGTAAAGGTTTCCGGGTTCAAGAATATCGAAATCAGCGATTACAATCGTGCCGATGCCGCTGCGGGCCAGCGACGCTGCACAATTTGAGCCAAGGCCTCCTGCACCTGCGATCCCGACCCTGAAGCGTGAAAGATGATCCCTGATCCTGAAAATATTCATGTAAGGAAAGACCTCAGAAAATGGTTTTATTATTTCCCCGGGCCAGCTTTTACACTGTCAATATCAATAACCCAGAGCAAAGGAGTATAACCCGGGACATATTGCCACACACCTTCATGACCGTATGCAAGGGCTGAAGGAGTAAGTAATTTGGCCTTGCCTCCGTCCTTCATATACCTTAATCCTTCATCCACACCAGGTATTACAGGTCCGGTATTAGTTCCCATTACATGTTTGTAGGGAACAGTAACAGGTTCATTTGTATCCCAGGTCACATGATCAAGGAATTTGGCTTCATACTTAAAGTAAACAGTATCCCGATCAACCGGAGATCGTCCGGATCCTTCAATCAGATTAATAAAATACAGCCCGCTCGGATAAAGTACATAGGTAGTATCACCAAGCGATTTTATGTAATCATCAATCTGCTTTTGTTCCTGTTTTTCCCATGTTCCTGTTTTACTGCATCCTGAAACGAAAATCATCAGGAGAAGAATGAATGTTACGGTTATCTTAAAATGATTCATCAGCCCGGTTTAAAAAACCAAAGATAAACAGGTTTTGGGCCATTTCCAATAAGACTGATGTAACAAACTGATTAATATCATGGTAAAAAATCACGGGATTCATTAAATTTGATAATTGAACAGCCATTGAAAATATATGTTCAGGTATGGAAAAAGATCATCAAAATTCAGGTTACAAGCTTCTTGCAAGACAGGATTATACCTGGACGCCTCTCTATCGCGGTTACACGGATAAGATCCTGTATATAAATGCAGGGGAGAGAGTGGTAAGGGAAAAGGCTGTTCCTCCCGTAATGAAGGAGAAGTTTATAGGAGGGAAAGGATACGGGCTCAGGTTGCTATGGGATGCAACAAAGCCGGACACGAAGTGGGATGATCCTGAAAATGAGATCATTATCTCATCAGGGCCAATTGGTGGAATAACCCAGTATTCGGGGACAGGGAAATCTCTTGTTGTGAGTATTTCACCACAGACAAACTCCGTGATGGATAGTAACGTAGGAGGTTTTTTTGGTCCTTTCCTGAAATTCTCGGGTTTTGATGCAATTGAGATCCAGGGTAAAGCAGAAAAAGACATAATTGTATTCATTGACGGGGTAAATCACTTTGTGGCTATATATGAAGCTGGCGGAGAAACCGGCTGGAGTCACTGCCTTGCAGAAAAGCTGACTGATTTTTTTGCTGAAAATGAGGGTGATAAGAAAAACATCGGGGTTGTTTCAACAGGTGTTGCCGCGGAGCATTCTCTCATCGGGATGCTGAATTTCAGTTTTTATGATCCCAAAAGGAAGAAAGTCAGGCAGAAACAGGCTGGAAGGGGAGGTATCGGAACTGTCTTCAGAAATAAAAGGATAAAAGCCCTGGTTTGTAAGATCCCCGGTGTAAAGGGGAATCTGAACAATGTAGCTGATCTGGAGCCTATCATTGAAAGAGGCAGGCGTTTTAACAGGGAGATCCGGGAATTCGACGATCATCAGTGTCAGATGAGACAGGTAGGTACTGCTCACCTTATGGAGATCATGAACGATCACGATCTGCTTCCGGTAATGAACTATAAATACGGCAGCCATCCCGATGCATATAAGATTGATTCATCTGTCTGGAAAAGAAATTTTACACAGAATATACCTGACGGCTGCTGGATAGGTTGTAATATGGCTTGCAGCAAAGCGGTTGACAATTTTGAGATCACTACAGGCCCGTGCAGGGGACAAAAAGTTATTGTTGATGGTCCGGAATATGAAAATGCAGCCGGGCTAGGATCAAACTGCGGAATATTTGATCCGGGATATATTATTGAAGCTAATTTTTATTGTGATACTTATGGTATCTGCACCATTGCCTGGAGTACGATCACGGCTTTCATAATGGAATGTTTTGAAAATGGCATCCTCAACCTGGAAAGGACAGGAGGTCTTAATCTGCGCTTCGGGAATCAGAAAGATGCACTTGAACTGCTGCACCGGCTTGCCAGAGGTGAGGGCTTTGGTCTGACGGCAGGTCTGGGTGTAAGAAAGATGAAGGAACTTTTTATTGCCAGGGGATGGGGTGAAGCTTCTTTTCTCAATGACATTGCAATGGAAAACAAGGGCCTTGAATATTCGCAGTATATGTCGAAGGAATCGCTGGCCCAGCAGGGAGGTTATGCCATGACAAATAAAGGACCCCAGCACGATGAAGCCTGGCTGATATTCATGGATATGGTCAATAATCAGCTGCCAACATTTGAAAAAAAGGCCGATGCCCTGCACTATTTCCCGATGTTCAGGACCTGGTTCGGACTCGTCGGATTATGTAAACTTCCCTGGAATGATGTTGAACCTGAAAGCAATGCTCATTCTGATGAACCGGAAAAGGTGCCTGAACATGTGGATAATTATGTTACAATATACAAAGCGGTCACAGGCAGGGAATTCGATAAGCAAAGGCTGGTGGAAGATTCCGAAAGAGTATACAATTTCCAGAGGGTTTTCAACCTCCGGAGAGGTTACGGGACAAGGATTCATGACAGGCAACCGTTCAGGGCAGCCGGTCCTGTCACCAGAGAAGAGTATGAATCCCGGGCTGAGAGATATGACACACAGCTTAAGAAGAACCTGGGAACAGATACTGAAACACTTTCTGTGGAGGAAAAGATGAAAATAATCAGGAAATACAGGGAAGATCAGTATGAAAAGCTCCTTGATGCCGTTTATAAAAGGAGAGGCTGGAACAGTAACGGAGTTCCAAAAATTGAATTCCTGAAAAAAATTGGAATGGATCTCCCGGAAGTGATTGA
>JAKQPD010000377.1 GCA_029564935.1 Bacteroidota bacterium | reverse complement strand
TACAACCTTTATTGATACTGCCTGGGGAACTTTACCGGACGGAAATTACCGTTGGGCAGTGAAAGGTGTTTATACTAATAACTTACTTGGTCCTGCGGGCTTTTCCAACCGGATACTTATCCTGAGAAATGACCTGGCAGCTAATACAATTACCGGTTCTCTCACTCCTACTGTGGGAACATCATCCACTTACACAATAGGAATTAAAAATGTGGGAACTCAAGCTAAACCCGCAGGCAGCTATACAGTTAAACTTATGAGTGGAGATACAGAACTGGCAAGTGTTCCTGGCCCTGCTATCAATCCCAATCAAGTCCTTGATGTGCCAATCAACTGGACTCCTACAGAGCAGGGATCAATGACTATTTACGGCAAGGTCTCCTTAACCGGAGATACCAATAGCGCTAATGATCAAACTCCCACTCTCACTATTCTCGTAAATCCTTCCGGGGTCTTTATGATCACGATTGGCACAGGTGGTCAGTTTGCTCGGATGCCTGTTGATATGTTCTACAAAAACAGCATCTATGAAGGGCTATATTATCCTGCCGAAATGAGTAACTTTGTGGGTCAGATAACCGGTATTCAGTTCTATAATAACTTTGTTACTGATTTACCTAATATGCCTACTAAGGTCTGGATCGGAACTACCACTTTAACTTCTTTGTCGGATGCCTGGATTCCAGTTTCAGAGTTAACCCTTGTTTTTGACGGGAATATCAACTATCCTGCTGGCGATAATATAATTACTATTCCCTTCAATGCTCCCTATTTCTATCTGAATGGAGAAAACCTGGTAATCTTTGTGCAACGTCCTTTTGAAAATGTATATCACAATTCCAGCGATGATTTCCACGCACAAACGGATGCCACTTATACAGGGCGCTCCAGACGAATGTATAGTGATTCTGTTACTTATGATCCCAATAATTTGCCTGCTACGGGAGCAACTGTTTCCGGTCAATTTCCCAAGACCACACTAATTGTTATTCCTGGAGGAGTAGGACATTTGGAGGGCACAGTAGTTGCTACTGGCAGTATTCCTTTGGAAGGTGTAGCGGTTAATATTGCCACTACCACTTACGGCGCAGTTACAGACGCTCAGGGACATTATCATATTACCAATATTATTCCTGATGATTATACTGTGAACTTCAGCAAG
>JAKQPD010000371.1 GCA_029564935.1 Bacteroidota bacterium | reverse complement strand
ATAAATTTTAAAAACAGAAATTATGAAAACTATTTTATTATCCATAACAACATTAATCTTTATGAACATTACAATCAATGCTCAATTAAGACTGAGTGCTGATACAGAGAAGACAAAATTAAACTGGCTGGGGGAAAAAATTGTGGGCCAGCATACGTACCATTCAAGTTAAAAATGGCTGGCTCAGCTGGGATGATAACAAAATCCTTTCCGGCGAATTTACAAAAGATATGACAACTATAAAAAATGATGATTCAAATGCCAGACTTGAAGGTCATCTTAAATCCGATGATTTTTTTGGTGCCGATAAATTTACAGAGTCCAGGCTGGAGATAACCGGAAGTGAACCTTTTAACAAAAGTATAATGTCCGCTACGGATCCGGAACATTCTTTGATAACCTTGGCGACAAAACCATTTATGATGAATTTAAAGTCAAGGTCAGCCTGTTTGTTAATTGAATCCCTCATTCTTATCGGGGAACTGCGATAATTTCAGTGTCGCCTGAAACAGCTTCAGGGTTTAAAACTCTGAAGCTGTAATTATTTTCAGTAAGGAATTTTTCAGTAAAATCCCTGCACTCTTTTCCATGGGTTGCCACGAGTATTCCGGGCCTGGCAGAAGAAATTATATCCCTCAGATTTGAAAGTACTTCCTTTTCCCCTCCTTCTACATCAATTTTTATAAAATCCGGAACCGGGAGAGAGCCATCTTTTACCATCCTTCCCAGTGAAAGTTGTCTGACCTCAAGATTTCCTTCACTTGTCACAAAACCTGTAGCTGAACCATGGTTGTCGTCGAAACGGACCATTCCGTCAGTTTCTCCGGCCGCAGCTTCATAAAGAGTAATATTCTCAAATTTGTTTATTCCGATGTGCTTTCTGAAGAACCTTATATTCATTGGTCTTGGTTCGAATGCATAAATGTGCCCTGAACTCTTGTTTACTTCGGCCGCTATTGAAGAATAGTACCCTATATGAGCTCCGATGTCGAAAAATATGCTTCCTCTCCTGAAATGCTCAAGAAAAGCATTTGTTTTATACTGCTCATAATTGCCCCGTATGAACTTGTAGCCGGAAGCTATACTCCATTTTTTCCCTTTAAGCGGCCCTGACTTTATCTTAACGTACACTCCGCTGAACAATAATTTCAAGGCGTGTTTTAGCTTCATCACAAAATTATTCATTAGATTGGGGGTCAAAAGTAACAAATTTATATCTTTCCGGATCAGTTTTTCTCATATTGAAATTTCCTGAATACCTTGGAAAAATGATAAATCATCGTAATCTTGTATAAGTAAAAATTATTAAATCCATGACAAGTGATACTATAATGAAAACTAACAGGCAGAAGCTTGTTACTCAAGGCTATATGATCCCCTTTATACTGGTCACCAGTCTCTTCTTTCTCTGGGGTTTTGCACATGGATGCCTTGATGTACTTAATAAACACTTCCAGGAACTTCTCAGCATGTCGAAAGCTAAATCGGCTCTGGTTCAGTTCGTATTTTACGGCGGTTACTTTCTGATGGCAATTCCTGCAGGTTTGCTTATGCAGCGCTTCGGTTATAAGAAAGGTATTATATTTGGTTTGTCACTGTTCTGTGCCGGAGCATTTCTGATGCTGCCCGCTACTTTTGTTCAGACTTTCGGCAGCTTTCTTGCATGTCTTTTCATAATAGCATGTGGCCTCACATGTCTTGAGACCGCTGCCAATCCTTACACTACTATTCTTGGACCTCCGGCAAGTGCAGAACGACGTATAAATTTCTCACAATCCTTCAACGGGCTTGGATGGATAGCAGGACCACTGATAGGAGGACTGCTGATTTTTTCAGACAATGGAGGTGAGAATAAATTCTCCTCAATTGCTCTTCCTTACCTGCTTATCGGGACTCTCGTATTTTTTGTAGCCCTTCTATTCTGGCGTGTTACTCTCCCTGAAATCAAGGAAGAATATCATACCTCAGATGACAATGCTGCCGACACTGATGTAACCTGGAGAAATCTTTTCAGACACAGACATTTTGTTCTTGCGGTCCTTGCCCAGTTCTTTTATGTTGCAGCCCAGACCGGAGTAAATAGTTTCTTTATCAATTATGTTACAGAGGAGATGCCGGCCATCAGCAATCAGGCAGCCTCAAGGATACTGGCTTTTGGAGGGATGGGACTTTTCTGGCTTGGCAGGTTTTCAGGCAGTACCCTCTTCATGCAGATGGCAAAACCAAATAAGCTTCTTGCATTTTATGCCCTCATGAATGTTATTACAATGAGCCTTGTTGTTGCAGGACTGGGCTGGGTATCGGTCGTAGCACTTTTCTCCACTTACTTCTTCATGTCAATAATGTTCCCTACAATTTTTGCCCTGGGAATAAAAGATCTGGGCCCGCTTACCAAGAAAGGTTCTTCACTTCTGGTAATGGCAATTGTGGGTGGTGCGCTTATTCCTCTGCTTATGGGCCGTATTGCCGATGTTTCGACTATGGCAATCGGATTCATTGTTCCGCTCTGTTGCTTTGCATTTATTCTATACTTCGGCCTTGATGGCTATAAAGTAAGAAATTCAGCCAGATAGAATCCTTGTAAATGAAAAACCGGATCGTAACCTTCAGTTTCCTTTTAGTGTCCTTAATACTTTCAGGCGCAGGAAAAGAAAAAGTCTTCCTTTTTTCATATTTCAAAGGTAACGGAGAGGATGGACTCCATCTGGCATACAGCATGGACGGATATACTTTTACTACTCTGAACAACGATAAATCGTTCCTGAAACCTGTTGTAGGAACATCAAAACTTATGCGCGATCCATGCATAATAAGGACCGGTGACGGTACATTTCATATGGTCTGGACAGCAGGATGGACTGAAAGAGGCATAGGTTATTCCTCATCAAGAGATCTTATCAACTGGTCGGAACAGAAGTATTTTATGGTTATGGATAAGGAGCCATCAGCACGGAATACCTGGGCTCCGGAAATCTTCTTTGACAAGAAAACCAAACAATTCCTTATCTTCTGGGCAACCACTATCCCGGGTCGTTTCCCGGATACTGAAAAAACTGGTGACACCGGATATAATCACAGGATCTATTATGTTACTACAAGGGACTTTATTACATTCTCCGAAACTAAATTATTATACGATCATGGCTTTAATGTAATTGATGCAACAATCATCCGTAACAAAAAAAGATACTTTATGTTCCTCAAGGATGAGACCAGGAATCCGCCACAAAAAAACATAAGACTGGCTTCTTCTTCAGACTTGTATGGCCTTTATTCCCCGCCATCAAACCCCATAACAGGAAACTACTGGGCAGAAGGCCCCACTCCGCTGAAAACAGGGAAAAAATGGATAGTCTATTTTGATAAATATGTGGATCATAAAATGGGAGCCGTGATGTCAACGGATCTCATTAACTGGAAAGACATTTCTGAAAAAGTCACATTCCCGGAAGGCGCCAGGCACGGAACAATGTTCCAAGCAGACAGTAAAATCCTTGAAAAACTGCTGAAAACGGGCAAATAATTCACAATTCTGTATATATTGTGTTTTAACAGCATTTTAGTTCCTGTAAATAAATTGACTGACATTCAAAAGAAGAACCTGAGAATTTCATTTGTTACATCCGGACACTATCCGTATGACGACAGGATTTTTTATCACCAGGGCATAACACTGGCAGATTATGGATTTCAGGTCCAGATCATCTCTGCGAAAACAAACCTCATCAGCTCTGATTCCGGAATAGAACTGAACTCCTTTGACGGATCTCTAATTTCAAAAAGAGAAAAAATAAAGAAATCCATAGAGATCCTCAGGCAATTTTATCCGGACGTAATAATATGTTCCGAGCCTCTTCCGGTAGTGGCCGCCAGATTATTCAAACGCAGAGCCGGAAAACATGTAAGGATCATCTATGATATAACCGAATGGTATCCTTCAAAGAAAAACTTTAGTGATAAAAAAGGAATAAGGAAATATTCCTACTTCATCAGGCTTCTTCTGTTCAATTTATTATCTTCATCCTTAACAGATGCCTTTATTTTCGGGGAATATTACAAAAGCAGACCATACAGAATTCTGTTCCCGTTTAAACCTTTTATTTATTCAACCTACTATCCCGGCTTGAATTATATTGATTACAGGCAACCAGGCCTTGTCCCCGGAAAGCTAAATCTGTCCTATTCAGGAAAAATAAGCAGGGAAAAAGGATTTATCAATTTCATCGGTGTTATCAACAGATTATCTGCTATTTATAAGGATCTGAAAATCTATGTAAAAATAACCGGCTGGCTTGAATCGGATGAGGATAAAAAAGAATGTGAAGTCCTGCTGAAAAACGAAAATGCCAATATTAATCTAATTGTTGAAGGGAAGCAAAGCTTCAACAGTTATGTAAAGAATTTATATGATACTGATATATTTCTTGATCTGAGAGAAGATGATCATGAAAATCAGTATTGCCTTCCAATAAGGCTGTTCTATTATGCTGCATCAGGCAGACCCGTAATTTTTTCTGATCTGAAGGCAATCAGAAAAGAAGTTGAAATTGAGAAATTCGGATTCCTTGTTAAACCCGGGGAAACTGAAATGATAGTCCGGCTGATCTTGAAATATCTCGAAAATGATGATCTATACTACAGTCATTGCCATGAAGCACGTATCCTGGCAGAAACAAAATACAACTGGGGAAAGATCAGGTCAGAATTTGTAAAATTCGTTGGCTTAACGAATAAATAATCATGAAATGTTATCCAGGAACACGACAATAACCATAGTCACTAAATTCCTGATCCTGGCAACAAATTTTGTCCTCGTAGTTGCAAGTACAAGGCTATGGGGCAGCGAAGGCAGGGGAGAAATAGCTCTTGTTCTGGCTAACATATCAATAATAGCCATTTTCGGAAATATATTTTGCGGAAGTACCGTAGCTTTTCATACCCCGGTATTGAGAAGGGATTTTCTGTTAACCACAGGTTTTACAGGAGCTCTTCTTGTTTCACTGGCGGGCTCATTATTTTTTTCGGTTTTGTACGGTTTCAGATATTTTGCTTTTCTACTGCTCATGTCATTCTTCCTTTCGCTTTCCACTCTTTTTACATCATACTGGCTGGGGAAGAATAACCTGAAGAATTATAACCTCCTTACCTTATTGAATCCTTTGTTTATCCTGATTTTTTTGTTTGTTCTGTATTCACTGTTTAATAAAACAGATATTGAAGCTTATTATCACGCCTGGTATATCGGTACAGGATCAGTCTCTCTTCTTGCACTGACAGGCATTCTGAAAGGTAATCCATATAAGATGCCTGGTCTGAATGCTAATGATCTAAGGAGAATCCTAAACTATGGTTTCAAAAATGAATTCAATTACCTTGC
Organism: Bacteroidota bacterium; assembly: GCA_029564935.1. Classification (GTDB taxonomy): domain Bacteria; phylum Bacteroidota; class Bacteroidia; order Bacteroidales; family VadinHA17; genus LD21. The sequence goes on along the minus strand of JAKQPD010000371.1, from coordinate 4,684 downwards.
CCAGTTCCTCAGCTACCGCCTGTCATATTATTTCATCGCTCACATCCTTGGATTTGTCAAACTCGGGATCTTTTCAGTTGTTGTTTCTGTTTCTGAAGCTGTATGGATAATAAGCCGGAGCATGTCGGCAGTTCATTATTCCAACGTTATTAACAGTAATGATTTTATTAAAAGCCAGAAAGACACTGTTATCTTTGCCAGGCAGAGCTTTATTATAAGCATTGTTGTTCTTGCTATTTCGGTTCTTGTTCCGGGCCAAATATATCAGATGGTATTTGGAGCTGAATTTGGCGATGTCAGAAAATATATACTGTACCTGATACCCGGTATAATGGCAATTTCCGTATCAAACCTCTATGGACATTATTTTGCAGGAACAGGAAATCTTAAAATTATAAGGAACAAATCACTCATAAGCCTCATTTCAATACTTATATCCATGCCCTTCCTTGTAAAATCATTTCAGCTGGAAGGTGTATGCATTGCCATGAACATTTCATATATACTATCGTCGGTTTATCTCTGGATTTATTTTCGCAGGGAAGTAAAAAGATATAATTTTAAAAACTGAATCATTTTAACTATGAGAAAACATATAATCCTGTTTGCCATTTTGATTAACTACGTCCCGGCAATCAACCTTAATGCATGTACAACATTCATCATATCCGGCAGATATACTCCTGATGGGAAACCGGTTCTGTATAAGCACCGCGATACAGGGAATCCCGACAATGCCCTTGCAATATTCAATGACGGGAAATATACTTATGTCGGGTTGCTGAATTCAGATAATAACTGGAACAATGAATTGTGGGGAGGTTATAATTCCGCGGGCTTTGCAATAATGAATTCGGTTGCCTATAATAAGAATATCGGAGATACTACAAAATTTGGCGACCAGGAAGGGAGGATCATGAAAATGGCTCTTCAGAACTGTGCAACGATCGATGAATTTGAAAAGCTTCTGGCAGATCTGCCAAAGCCTTTGGGGGTAGATACCAACTTCGGTGTTATAGATGCTTTTGGCGGAGCAGCATATTTTGAAACAGGACATTACAGTTTCAGCAGAATAGATGCCAATGATCCGGTCGCAGCTCCCTATGGTTACCTCATCCGTACAAATCACTCATTTACCGGACCAATTGATAAGGGTCATGGTTACATAAGATATTCCACTGCAAATGAGGCGCTTTACATGGCAGCAGCTATGAATAGATATAACCCTCAATATCTTATCTCAAATATTTCGCGTAACCTGAATCACTCCCTTACCGGGACAAATCTCCGGAATGAACTTCCGGATGACAGTCAGACGGCAAAATTTGTGAATTTTGAGGATTTCATCCCCAGGAATTCCTCTGCATCAGCAATATGTATAGTAGGGACAAAGGCAGGTGAAGATCCGTCGGGAACAGTTATGTGGACACTGACGGGGTTCCCGCTTTCCACAGTTGCTGTACCTGTATGGCTGACCGAAGGAAAAAATCTCCCATACGTGGTTAGTATGAAAGCCGATTTACATTCACCTTTATGTGATGCCGCATTATTGCTGAAAGATAAATGCTTTCCTGTTAAACGCGGATCAGGGCTTAAGTATCTGAACCTGTCAGTGCTGCTTAACAGGAAAAACACCGGTATTATGCAATTACTTGAACCGGTTGAAAATGAAATATTCCTGAGAGCCAATGAAATGATCACCTCAGCTTCAGGTAAAAAGCCCCGGGACAGGGAAATTCTCAGCTTTTATAAATGGCTCGATGAATACATTCCTGCCTCCTATAAATCTTTGTTTGGGATCGAGATAAAATAGATATTTGTATCCGGTATCAGAACGCTGTAATTATCCCGGCACTGATCATCCCATATGATACCCCTGAAAACCTCTGGGTAAATTCTCCCACTGCCCTCATATTACGACGGAGCAGATAGCCGCAATGCAAGGTAAATGAACTGTAATCCAATACGTTATAATCTGATTCGACAAGGTTCAGAAGGCCTGTAAAATACCATTTGCTCATATCGCCACGGGGAGCATAGATGATTTCAGCAAATCCTCCCTGAGTCCTAATATCTGTTAACGGTCCTCCTTCTGATTCGTCAAAAACATGAGAATCTGTCCTCCACAGATACTGGAAGTTAAGAATAAGTTTTTCATCAAGATTTATTACCAGATCAGGCCCGAACATTTTTATATTATCTGTAACATCTTCATGGACTGAAGTGGGATCGGACAATAATTCCCTTCCGGTATATGCAAAAAATCCGGCGCTTACCTTCTCTCCAATTGCCTGATTTACCCTGAGCATAAAGTTTTTATATTTGTCTTTATCAAAAAGATAATTCTCATCGGCTTCACCAATTCCGCTTCCGTTAACTATCTCTCCCGTAAGGGCAGTCCCGGTACTGAAATCCTTTTCGAAAATTATACCCCGGTCATATTTCAGATCAGCGGTGGAATTTCCGGGAGTTGAACCGTATATTTTGTAAGGTTCGAGCGTATATCTGAGTTCACTTTTAAAAAGCGGATCTGAAACCTGAAATTGTCCCACATAGAGATTAATACCTGATCCAAGAAAATCATGGTACATCAGGAATGCATCCTCCAGACCGGCAACAGAACCCCTTTCGTTGAAGAGGAAATAGAAATAATAAGAAATTTTATCGGATATTTCTCCTCCTGAAAGTATCTTCATTACAAATGGAGCTCCAAAATCTGCCGAACCCTCATTCCCGAAATTATAAGAAGCAAAACCGTCTATTCTTATAGCCAATGGCAACTCACGTAACAGTGAAAGCTGATCATCCCCCGCCTGTTGTATGAAATACCTTGGTGATTCATATTCCGTAAGCCGGAATCCGTTACCGGCAAATTCCTCTCCGAATCCTTTAAGTCTTGGTAATGCAGGGGAATGGCATACCTGACAGCTTATCTGATATTTTCGTGCAAAAGCCGGAATAGCAAAGGTTCTGACTGACAGTAAAGCAGTGATAAATGTCAGAAGAGTTAGAATTAAAATATACTTTTTCATTTTTTCGGGTTTATCTTAAGGTTAAATTCTTGATCATGGAAGTACCTGCACAAAAGTACTGTGCTGATTTACAAGCTTTATTTCTGACTCATCTTCCGGTACTTTAAGATAGTCGGCAACGGGTTTTACAAGAAGCTGGTAGTTAAGTGTTGCTGTTACTTTCATTTCACCCGGGGCAGTATTATATGGCAGACGGAAAGTGAATTTCTCAACTTTTGTCTCACGTGGTCCAATCCTGTAGTCCGGTCCCAGTTTAGCCGTGTTCCATTGCATAATGGTCATCCTGCCTTCAGGATCGAAATATGGCATCCTGAATATCCTGTTTCCTGCAGGGATCCCGTCTCTCTGAACACCTTTAAAATCGGGCTGGCCAAGTGGAACACTCATATCCTGATATGCGAGATAATCACCGGATATGGTATATTCTTCACCTTCAAATCCTTTCTTATCCACATTGAGGTGGTATTTATTGCCCTTTGCATCTGTAGCTTCGACCAGAAGCCAGGCAATTCTGTCTTCGACTGATCCTGTGGGAAACTTATGCCCGGTCTTCTGGTTGAATAAAGCAACTGAAAAAACGATGTTTTCACCAGGTTCGGCTTCCCGTATATCCGGCTCAATCCTTAATTCTATCGTCCCCCTGACCTTCCCGGGATCATGAGCTCCGTGAAAAAGATGAAGCCGTGAATCATTATATGGTTTTGTCATCAGGGCATTCAGATAAGGCCCTCCTTTAGGCATGTGACAATCCTGACATTTTACATTCTCCTTTGCATAGGGTCCCTCTTTCCATTCAAGTTGTGTGCTTTTTACCCATACGCCAAACGGGTTCTTTTCATTATGACAGTTCCCGCAAAATTCTGTTGTACTGAAAAAATCATTGGTAACAATTTTATGAGCAGGAGATTCAACAGCAGGTGTCCGTAAGGCAAACTTCGTCATCCCCGGTTTAATCAGATAACTGAAATTGAAGGGCGGATCAGTCTGGGCAGACTGTGTCAGATGACACACTTCACAGGAAACCGATTCATTTGCCATGCTTTTTTCCGAAGGCCTCGGCGGAGGAAACTGTTTCCCGGCCATAAAACCGAGAGGAGTATGACATCCGTTGCATCCGTCAACAGGTTCCTTCAGATCAGGTTTTGCAGCTGCATGAGGCACGGCAAGATCAAAATATTCGATCTCATCCCAGTGATGGGTATAGGCCTGCGACATCATAGCCTGCGACCATTGCTCATATATACCGGGATGGCACGACCGGCATTTCTTTGCCGATTCAAAGTCCTTATAGGAATATCTGCTTTTAAGATCCTCCTGAACAGAGATCATTTTTACCGTAAAGCCTGTAAATAGCAGGATTATACTTACAAAAGAGAGTATAAGTACTATTTTCCCGCCAATAATTTTCCTCTTCATGAAATTATTATTTTAGCCTATTAAGGTAAACTAATTTTTCTTATATTTTGATTTATGATGATAAAAACAACTATTGTTTAAGATATGAACAAAGACCTTCAGAAAATTCACATGGAAAGGAAGAAACATATAGCAACCGTTATTCTGTTACTTATCTCAGGTTTAACTACATTAACAGGTTCTGACAGGTCAGAGATCTATCAGGCTTATATAACAAACCGGATGGATTTATGGAA
>JAKQPD010000280.1 GCA_029564935.1 Bacteroidota bacterium | reverse complement strand
TTCAGCAAGTATACCCGGGTCATTCAGAAGGACACTGTAATAATAGGGAGATGATCTCTCATTCCGGTGGCTGTATCCTGAAGCAGGTGTCCGGCTTATTGTGTCAGGTAAGGCAGAAACAAACGGCATAACCGAAATTGTTCCGTATTCCTGTGTGCAGCTGCCGCTCATCCAGTGACTGCCTCTGAATCCTGTGATCTTTGTGTCATCATAATAATACGGAGGAACACATTTTGCTTCAGTGGTACGGGTCTCAGGTGTCCAAAGAGTCATTCCGAACGGATAGCCGACAGCCGGAAAGGTCTGTCCTTTCTGCTCAGTTCCGGCACTATGCCTTAGAGCGCTCACTGTCGTTGCCGGAGCAGTCCCAATCAATGGATCAACATATTTAACAAAATTCTGCGCAGCAGCAGAATCCGAAATCAGAAAAGCAATCAGAAAGATCAGTAACCTGGTATCCATATAATGTTTCATCTTTGATTTTCAGTCCACTGTTATAAGTAATTTTTCCCGGAAGCCGTACGCCGGATGCCGAACGCCGGACACCGGATGCCGTAAACCGTACGCCTTACGCCGGAAGCCGTACGCCTTACGCCTGACGCCGGAACTTTAAGCTAATTATCTTCAAAATATTCAATCTCCATATTATAGTCCCATTTATCGAAATAAAGATTCCCTCCCTGCCATTCTACTTCACCTCTCTGAAAATCGTATGGCTCACTTCTCAGATGTTCCTTAGGTGGGTATAAGCTGCCTGCCACACCATCATTAACGATCATCCTGTATGAATCTATACCTGACATGAAGAATTCTTTCAGGGTTTTATCATCAGTGGGCTGAAGGTCATATGAGATATCGGATGGGAACCACCCGCTGCCCTCAAAATAGATCTCACACCAGTCGTGAAGATTTATATGATCAGGCGGGAGTTTCCATCCGCTCTGCCATCTTACGGGTATTCCTTTGTACCTGAGCATCGACATGTAAAGGAAGGTCTGCATACCGCAATCGCCTCTGCGGTTCCCGAGAACATACTCAGGTATATTCTCCATTGTCGAGTATTCCAGTGCACCTGTCCATGGAATGTTCTCCTTAAACCACGTATATATCTTAATGACTATCTCTGACGGAGTATCTTCAGGAGAGGTTATGCTGTCTGCAGTCCTTTTTACATTTTCCGTGAAACATATTTGAGGCAACTGTTCGGTAGTGTACTTCCTGAAAAGGGATGATTCCTTATCGTAAGGGAGAGTTTTGGCTGAACTCAGGTCAAGGTACTGAGGATATGACTGAAAGCTGAATGACACCTGGAAGATGGTCCCGATCCCTTTCAGGGCCGTTTCTTCCATATAAACTGACCTGTGGATGACAGAATCGGGTGAAAGAATAAAATCCACATCCGATACAGATAAAATTTCAACATTCTCCTGTCGTGGATTATTCTCTTTGGGAAAGGGCATCCAGCATCTGATTACAGAGCCATCGGGGACGACATCAGCATCGACGGTGATAGTATAAGTTACTTTTATTCTGACCGGTTTGAGAGAATCAGGATTTTCCTTCCAGACCTTTAAAACCTGGGTAGTATGACCCAGTCTTTCGATCATTTCAGGATCACGACTGTTTTCGATGGAGAGAACTTCTTTTTCTTCATGGAACTTTTTCAGAAGTAACAGATTAGATGCTGATCTGTTGAAATATCTTTTTTCTCCGTTAATATACCTCCATTCTATCCATTTCTTCTTATCCCATACGTTCAGCAGACTGTCATTGAAAGAGAGCTTATACCCTTCCAGTTTCTTAAGGAATTGTTCTTCTGTCAGTGAAAAATCAAGCCTTATTCTGTCAGATATAAGTGCCAGTGAATCAGCTTTACCTGAGAGCCTGGTTTCGTCCGGAAACAGGAGATTGAGGGAATCGGTTAACTGAGCCAGCTTTTGAAAATTTCCGTTTTTGTACTCATCTTCAATTCTGCTGAACAATTCCGAACTGTCAGGTCTGGTGCTGCATCCGGATAGTATTGTGATAAGAATAACTAATTTTGATAATTCTTTTATCTTCATTTCTGCGTCATTTCTCCTTAAAAAGTAAAAATAGTTTTCTTTTGTCGATAT
>JAKQPD010000355.1 GCA_029564935.1 Bacteroidota bacterium | reverse complement strand
TCCCGGATGTCAGTATCGAGAAAGCGTCGCAGAACGGCATTCCCAAATGAACCGGTTCCGCCGGTTATCAATAAACACTTTCCGTTAAAGTCCATTCCATTATTTTTTGAAATTCCCGGGTGCTGCTGTTTCGCCTTATTAAAGGTAAAACCGGCTACACCGCTTTCTGATTAAACTTGAATGTGCCGTTAGTAGTATGATACTCGGGAATCAATTCTTTCATCAGATGCACCACCTCCATGTTTGAAAGGGAATAGAGATCCCTGAGGAGATTGTCAATTTTCTCCAGTACCATCTCACCATCAATCTCCTCAACAAGTGCCTTCCTGATCTTTTCATGATGGGTGGGGAGGGTTTTTTCATGATCGGTCACCAACTCCTCATAAAGCTTCTCTCCGGGCCGCAAACCAATATATTCAATACGAATATCCTTATCCGGAATGAATCCTGAAAGCTTTATCATGGCTTTTGCCAGATCAGCAATCTTGACCTGCTGCCCCATATCGAATACAAAAATCTCTCCTCCCTGCCCCATGAATCCTGCTTCAAGCACCAGCTGGCAGGCTTCAGGGATGGTCATGAAATAGCGGTACACCTCGGGATGGGTCACTGTTACCGGGCCACCATTTTCTATCTGTCTCGCAAAGATAGGAATGACGGAGCCGTTGGAGCCAATAACATTACCAAAGCGGGTGATTATAAACTGTGTATTATGTCCGGCTTCCTGGGCAACTGATTGTACAACATGTTCGCACAAACGCTTTGAGGCGCCCATCACGCTGGAAGGATTAACCGATTTATCGGTTGATATCATTACGAACTTCTCTGCACCATACCTGACAGACAGGTCTGTGACTGTCCGGGTACCGCCGACATTAACGCGAATGGCTTCGTGCGGATTCTCCTCCATGAGGGAGACGTGCTTATAGGCTGCTGCGTGGAAGACGATGTGCGGACGGTGTTCTTTGAATATCTGTTCCATCCGCGCTTTGTTGGTCACATCAGCCGGGAGTATGCGGAACCTGATATCAAGGAATTTTTCCTTCAGCTCATTCTGCAGAAAGAAAAGGGGAGTTTCAGCCTGATCAACCAGAATGACCCT
>JAKQPD010000279.1 GCA_029564935.1 Bacteroidota bacterium | reverse complement strand
GGATTAAAGCTTTTAAGTCCTGAAAATCAAAGACTGTCCTATGATCTTCTTTATGTTAATGAATTCGGCAGTGAAGAAGGAAATCAGATCAAAGCTAACGGGTTCGGATTAAAGACATCTTACAGATTTGATGACCTGCCGGCAACACCTGAACTGAGTTTCGCTTATTATTATGCTTCGGGAGATAAACCGGGTGATGATATTTTACAGACTTTTGATCCTGTATACGGATCGAAGTCAAAATTCCATGGATATATGGGATTGGTTTCCTGGTCCAACCTTAGTAACCCGCAGTTTTCCGTCAGGTTCACCGCTCCCGGTAAGAGAATGTTTGTCGAACTGAAACATCTGCTCTTCTATATACCCGAACCTGAGGATTGTGATTTTCTGAACACAATGAAGATCAAAGAAGGCAGCCATCACCTTGGCAACGAGACCAATCTTTACCTGAGACACCAGCATAACGAACACTGGCAGTTTACCGGTGTCCTGGGTTATTTTAATCCGGGAGATCTTGAACAGATCAATTTCAAAAACCCTGAAAATGCTTTCTGGATGGGACTTCAGGTACAATATAATCTAAACTGACCATCGGATTATGATCATAAATTCATACTTTTAGCAAAAGAAGTATTTTGCTGATATTATGATCCTGAAATTCGCCATCAGGAACCTGCTGAAAAGACCTTTCCTCAATCTGATAAAAATAACCGGATTAAGTCTTGCATTGAGCGGTATATTGCTCATAATCCTCTTCCTGAAAAGCGAAGTGACTTATGACCGCTTCCATAAAAAATCTGACAGGATATACAGGCTGACTACCATCGATCAGTCATTTATTGCCGGGAAACAGTTTGCCAGAGTTTATAATCCGGCATTTGTTCCGGCTATGGCCGGCTATTTTCCGGAAGTGGAAAACTATGTCAGGCTCGCACCTGTCAGAGGTGGTGTCATGAAACATGGTGAGAATTATATCATAATAAACCAGGCTTTCGAATGCGATAGTACCTTCTTTGATGTTTTCGATGCGGAATTGATATCCGGCAATCCCGGAACAATACTCAACGGACCCGGATCAATGGTCATATCCGAAAGCTTCGCAAAAAGGACCTTCGGTGATTCAGATCCCTCAGGTCAGATCTTAACCCTGCCAGCCGGCCAGTATTATGGAAAGAATCTCGATTTTACAGTAAAAGGAGTAATGAAAGACTTTCCCCGTAACAGCCACTTTCACCCTGACTTTATTGCAACACCCGTCGACAGATCTTCACTTGAATTCTGGGCATGGTCATATCTTTTACTGACGTAAAATGCAGATCCGGGTAAGATACTGTCAGGCTTCAGTGACTTTGGATCGGGAAATGACAATATAATCTGCTTTGAGAATGTTCACACCGATATTCAGCAGAAGTTTGAAATATTCAAGGAGGAATTAATGAAGTATAATTCTGTCCTGTTTGTTTCCGGCATGCTTGACCCTCCCGGCGGCGAGGCGAATGACATGTTCCGCTTCACCATGGAAGGATATACCCCTGATGAAACTGACAAAGCCGCTAATCTGATAGGTGTTTTCCCCTGCGACTATTCTTTTGCTGATATTTTCAATCTTGAATTTCTTTCAGGAAATAACTTTTCGCAACATAACAGGGACAATGAAGGTTCAGGAGAATACATTATCAATGAATCTGCCATGAAGAGGCTTGATCATACTTATCCCGCAGGAATTATCGGAAAGGAATTCCACCTTCTGTTCGGCAATGAAAGCATTACTATTCCGGCTGGAAGAATTACCGGTGTTGTAAGGGATTTTCACCTTTCCGGAATTAAGAAAAAGGTTGAGCCGCTGGTACTTTTTAAGCGCGACCGCCTGTGGCTTCTGAACTTCGTGGTTTCATTCAATCCCGGATCGGAGGAACAGGCCTTAAGTGATATCCGGAATGTCTGGACAAAATTATACCCCGGTTATCCATTCCAATATAAATATGTCAAAACTATGTACCGTGATATATACAGATCGGAGTTCCTGCAGGTTAAGATGTTATCGGCCTTTACCTTCACTTCCCTTTTCATTTGTTCAATGGGTCTGCTCGGACTTGCACTTCTGATGACCCGGCGACGGACAAAAGAGATAGGTCTCCGAAAGATCAACGGTGCAGCAACCGGAGAAATGGTTAAGATGCTGAACCGGGATCTTATCAAATGGATTATCCTGTCATTTGTAATTGCTGTTCCGGTTTCCATAATCGCAATGAGAAAATGGCTTGGGATTTTTGCCTACCGGATAAACCTCAGCTGGTGGATATTCGTCATGGCAGGAACTATTGCTATCCTGATAGCCTTGCTTACAATATCATACCAGTCATGGAAAGCAGCCTCGCAAAATCCCGTCGATTCACTTAGATATGAATAAAGATCATCCGGGGAGGTTCATATAACATTTACAATCAGACAAAAACTCACTTCCTCGAAGGTTTTATCCATTTCACGAAATTAAGAACAGAAAAGAAAGCCCTGAAAGATGTCACTTCCCGGAGAGCCCGCAGTAACATTTTTGGCCTCACATAAAACCTCCTGTAAGCATAATCCCGCAATTCCCTGATTTCCTTTGCCGACAGAGTACCGTTCCCCATCACAGCCTCTGTAAGTTCAAATTTTGAATGATCGGATTCCTCAATCCATTGGTTCTCAACAGCCAACCTTCCAAGTACAGTATGCGGATAAGGAATTGCTGCATAGAACTGGGCATAGTCGAGGTTCTTACATGCAAAACGGACCGAGCTCCTGGCTGATTCCCTTGTATCTCCCGGAAGCCCGAAAATAAAATGGCCCATTGTCTTTATCCCTGCATCCTTCGTCATCTGCACAGCCCTGACGATCTGTTCAACGGTAATCCCCTTACAGGCATTATCCAGAACAACCTGATCACAGGACTCTATCCCCAGCCCGAGCAATTCGCAACCTGCCTGCTTCATTTTTGTAAGCAATCCCTCATTTAAGGTATCGACCCTCGTGGTAGTCGACCATGTAATTTTAATATTGTTCCTGATGATCTCATCACAGATCTCTTCACCATACTGCGGATCCGAGGTAAATGATTCCCCCCAGAAAAGGAAATTCCTGATACCAAAATCATTTATACATTGTTCTATTTCCCTGATTATCTTTTCTGTTGAACGTTTTCTGAATTTCCTGCCATAATAAAGATTTGCAACGCAGAATATGCATCCTGACGGGCAACCCCTTCCAACCGACAGAAGTGTGAACTTCTGACCGTTGGTCGGTAACCTGTATTTATTATTATCAAGAAGGTCCCTTGCAGGAAAAGGTAGTTCATCCAGGTTATTCGCTCCCAGGTTCTGTCTTTCGTTGACTATTATCTCATCGCCTTTCCTGAAAATCAATCCTTTTACCGATTCCGGAGAACAATTCCCTTCAATTATTTCAGGAAGACGTTCTGAGATCCATTCCGGTTCGTCCATAATTGCATAATCTATCTGAGGATAAGCTTCGAGTGACTCATTTTCATAGATCGAAGGAAAAACTCCGGTAACAGCTATCTTCACCTGTGGAAACGCTTTCTTCAGTATTGACGCACATTCCATATCCCCTTTGATTGAAGGAATGGCTGTATTAAGTATTATCAGCTGAGGATCGAAGGAAGCATTGTCTCTTACTATCCTGTCATTATTCATTCGTGAAGCTATCGCGTCAGTAAGCTTTACCTGATGTCCGCCCTTCCTCAGAACAGCTGCGATATAGCATAATGATAACGGCATCCAGAGCGCAGCCCATGAAGATTTTGTCTGCATACACCTTCCCTCACGGATATAATCACGGTTTCTGAAAGCCGGAGGATTCAGCACCAGTATTCTCATCGGTTTAGTCTTAGTCTGAATAAGCTCACTAAATTATCAAATCCGTCTGCAAATTTCCTCAGTTTTACCTTTCCAACCCTTTTGCGATAATCTGAGCCGATCTCTTTTGCCCTGAAATTCTGAAATGCCTGTATTTTGATCTCCTGGCTTAGCGACATCCCGTTCCCCGTAAGCTTCATTCCTTCAAGAATCGATTTCCTGAAGACCCACATTCCGCTCTGTGAATCCTTCAGGCCATAACCGAACAATATATTCGTGAAAAAGGTAAGTACACGGTTACCGAACCTGTTCATCCGAGCCATCGAATCCTTCTTCATGAATGTAAAGCGGTTGGTGCTTATAAAATCAAGATCTTCATTCAACAAAATGCCAATGAGCTCCGGAATCTGCTCCATCGGATAGCTGTAATCCGAATCGGCAGTCGCAATTATCTCTCCCCGGGCATAATCAAAACCTGTACGATACTGGAGCCCGTAACCTCTGCCCGAATTGATCACCTCTGCACCGGCAGATCTGGCAAGATCTGCTGTTCTGTCGCAACTCCCGCCATCAACCACGACTATCTCAAAATCCAGTCCCATATCCCTCAGCCTGCCGGAAGGAATACTCTCAATAGTCCGTACTATCGACTCCTCTTCATTCAGCGACGGCATAAGGATGGTTAAATTCATAAAATCGTCTTCAACAATATTACCAGCAGAAAAAATGCAAAATAAGCAGAATTACAATATAATAAAGATTTCTTTTGGGATCTTGGTGACTCGGACAGTTATTTTAACTTTGGTGATTCAAAATGAAAAACCGGAATGAAAAAGCAATCCCGGAAGAATAAAAACCCGGTCACCGAAAACTACAATTCAGGAAAAAGTCTTTCACTTGCTCTTGCCTTGCTTGTGATTCTCATCTTACTGACCTGGTCCGGTGCAATACATAACAACTTTGTGAGCTGGGATGATTTTGATTATGTAATTAATAATGAGCTGGTCAGAAATGACAAGGCGCCGGATCTCAAAGCCATTTTTTCAACTGTTGTATCGCTTAATTATCATCCGCTGACAATTCTCAGCCTCAGCCTTAATGATAATGACTGTAAAAATTGTCAAGATGGAATTTCACCCCGACCCTTTATTGCAGGAAATATAATTCTGCACGCCCTGAACACTCTGCTTGTTTTTATTCTTATATATCTTCTGTTCAGAAAAGATCTTATCGTCTCTTTCATTGTGGCTGCAGTTTTTGCTGTCCACCCGATGCATGTCGAATCAGTGGCCTGGATATCGGCAAGAAAAGATGTGCTTAGCAGTTTTTTCTTTCTCTCAGGACTTATTTCATGGATCAGGTATATAATAACGCCGGACCGTAAATATCCGTGGCTCATTCTTTCATTCCTTCTTTTCGTGGCAGCAACTCTCTCCAAAGCAACTACTGTTGTTTTCCCGCTGGTTGCTATATTGATCTGGTACCTGATTTACCAAAAGCCGGATCCGGTACAAAAAGGAGAGTCACTGAAAGATTCTTTTTCACATGTTATCATTCCCCTGGTCCCGTTTTTTGCAGTTTCAGTTTTCATCGGACTGATAACAATAAATGTCCAGAACGGTGAGAACTTTTTGGGAATGTTTCAGTTCTCCAGGGAACCGGAGGATGCAATCAACACTGCCGGTGATTTCTCAATACTTCAAAGAACAGGAATTGCGTGTTACGGATTCTTTGTTTATATGATCAAATTCCTTATCCCGGTCAGGCTTTCTACATTCTATCCTTATCCCTCCCCGGAAGAGCTAAGCCATGGACTCATGCCGGTACTCTTCATCATTTCCGTAATTGCCTTCATCCTGGTTGTCCTTCTCATATTTCTTTCAATAAAAAAGACTAAAATTTTTGCGTTCTGCCTCGGATTTTACCTTCTCAACCTGATCCTTGTTCTGCATTTCGTTTCAGTAGGGAAGGCAATGCTTGCTGAAAGATATACATACCTGCCATATATCGGGCTTGCTCTTCTTCCCGCATGGTTTATCAGCCGGACAAGGCCCGAAACAAAACGGGTCCTCCTCTTTATTATAGCAGTATTCATTGTTATCTTCATAATTCTGGCCAGAAAACAGGTTAATGTCTGGCACGACAGCGGATCACTATGGACCCAGGTCATTGAAAAGTACCCGGGACAGGAGCTTGCGCGAAGCGCCCGGGGGAAACATTATTACCGGCTTGCTTCGATTTCAGCAAATAAGGAAGAAAGGAAAAACCTTGAAGAAAAAGCCCTTTCAGATTTCAGGGTGGCAATAAGCCTGAATACGAAAAGAGCCGAGGTTTATGAGTATATGGGAGTAATAATGCTCACACGCTCTGATCTGAAAAACGCACTTCAGCTTATGAATATTTCAATAAAAATCGATCCCGGGAAAGGAAGAAGTTATTTCAACAGGGCAATTGTTCATGATCAGATGAACATGAAAGAAGAAGCGATCAGGGATTATGAAACGGCTTTAAAGCTCGATCCCGGGATGGCACCTGATATTTTAAGGAACCGGAGCGTTCTGAATCTTGAAACAGGAAAATATGAGCAGGCCATCAGTGACCTTGACGCACTTATTAAACTGGATGAGAGAAATTTCATAAACTATTACAACAGGGCTTTTGCAAAAGTGATGCTCAAGGATATTGAAGGAGCTATCGAAGATTACAAGTCAGCCCTGAAATTAAACCCGGGAGATGAACAGATAATTGAACATATACGGGTTTTAACGGAATCAGGAAATATTAATTAAGTATCCTATGGCAGGCTGGAAAAGGGTATTTGGTATAATCTGGACCGGGCAGCTGATTTCTACCCTCAGCAGTTCAATTGTCGGGTATGCTGTCGTTTTCTGGCTCAGCATTCCATGTGCCTGCCCTGCAGGCTTCAATCCCTTTACTTGCCCCGGAATCTGAACTGATGCGGATCTCCGGGATCAACCAGGTCATCCAGTCGGTGAGCGTCATAGCAGGACCGGCACTTGCAGCACTTATGATAACTGTTCTCAACATGACATGGGTTCTGATGACCGATGTTGCCGGTGCATTGATCGCCGTTGTAACGCTTCTGCTTGTTCATATCCCGAATCCGGCCAGAAAAGAGCATGCTCCGAAACCTCAGATCCTCCGTGAGCTTAGAGAAGGCTTCCGGGAAATTTATAATCATTCCGGATTACTGTGGCTCTTTATTATTATTGTTATCGCTCATTTCTTTATAATGCCCGTTGCAGTACTGTTCCCGCTGATGACAATTAATCATTTTAACGGAGGAACATACCAGATGAGCATCGTGGAAGTAGCCTGGGGATTGGGAATGCTTGCTGGCGGTGCCTTGCTCGGGATAAAAAAGATCAAAATAAGTGAGATCCTGATAATCAATTCGACATTTCTTGTCCTGGGACTCACATTCTATTTTCGGGATTATTGCAGACCGGATTTATTGCAGACTCAATAGGAGTATCAAATGCATTCATAATTTCCGGATCAGCAATTACACTTCTGGGATTTTGTGCATCTTTTATTCCGCTTCTCAAAGATATGTCACGAAAGAATAACCAGGCCAAGGATCCTGAATAGTCAGAATTCAATAATCAACAGCACTTCAAGTGGAACTCTTTAAGTAAAGAAAAAACGTATTATAATACGTTTTTAAATACGTATTATAATACGTAGATTTTATTTTTGTGCTTTCTTAAGTGTATTAAAGCCGAAGGGTGCATAAAGAGGACAGAATCCGATTATTCCTGTAACAATAAATATTGCTGCAACGATCAGCAGGATCACGCCAAGGGTTCCTGTGATAACATTTGTGAAATAAAGCACCAGAACGACAAGAGCAGCCAGTAATCTGATCACCCTGTCAGCATTTCCCATATTCTTTTTCATTTTATCTATAATTAATTTTTAACAAAACACTTTCTTGTCAGATCGTTGTATTTACGTTTGAAATATCTGATTAATAATCCACCCAAGGTCAGAACCAAAATTGTTGTAATCATATTTTGAATTTGCAAATAAACATTTGATCCGGGATTTTGTTCAAATGCTAATGAAAGAATCACCTGTCAGAGAACAAAGGTCATGTTAATTTCCACCCGGAAGAAATATTTTTGTTGTGTAACTATGGAACAATATCACCTTTTATATTGTTAAAGAATAACTTATAAGATTGCTTCTATAATTTTAACCCTTTACTCCGGATATTTATGAATAATATTCAATTTCCCCGAACCGGTAAATGAGCCGCTCCTGGCATATCTGAAAGGCAGCAGAGAAAGAGAGTTACTTGAGAAGGAACTGGCTGACCAGAACAACAGTGTGATTGACATCCCTCTTATCATTAACGGGAAAGAGATTAGAACAGGTATAACAGGAAAGATCACCAATCCGGCTGATCATGATCATGTTCTTGCAACATATCACATGGCCACTGAAAAAGAAGTTTCGATGGCCATAGATGCAGCTCTATCAGCAAAATGCGAATGGATGACCCTTTCCTGGATGGAAAGGGCAGCAATAATGGCAAAGGCGGCCGAGCTTATTTCGAAAAAATACAGGTACCGTCTTAATGCAGCAACTATGCTTGGACAGGGGAAGAATGCTTTTCAGGCTGAAATAGACTCTGCCTGCGAGGTTATCGACTATCTCCGCTTCAATAATTATTTTGCATCCCTCATTTACAGGGAGCAGCCAAAATCAGGAACAGAAATAATTAACAGACTGGAGTATCGTCCGCTTGAGGGATTTGTTTACACAATCACTCCTTTCAATTTTACAGCCATCGCATCGAACCTTAATACCAGCGTGGTCCTGATGGGGAATACTACTGTATGGAAGCCTGCCTCAACAGCGGTTCTTTCGAACTATTATCTGATGAAGATCTTTGAGGAAGCCGGCATGCCGGCAGGAGTGATAAATTTCATTCCGGGTTCAGGATCACTGATAAGCGGAGTTGTTTTAAAACATAAGGAACTGGCCGGGGTTCATTTCACCGGTTCGAATGCAACCTTCAATACTGTCTGGAAACAGGTCTCGGAAAATCTGAGTATTTACAGATCTTATCCTAAAATTGTAGGCGAGACTGGCGGCAAGGATTTCATTTTTGCTCATAATTCGGCAGATCGGGTTGCACTTGCAACTGCAATAATCAGAGGAGCATTTGAATATCAGGGACAGAAATGTTCAGCTGCATCAAGGGCATATATTCCCGTATCGATCTGGGATGAAACCAAAAAGCATATTCTCAGGATGATCCCGGAGATCAGAACAGGTAATGTTACTGATATAAATAATTTCATGAACGCGGTGATTGATGAACCTGCATTCGACAGGATCATGTCATATATTGAAAAGGCAAAGGCTTCACCGGATATTGAAATACTGACCGGAGGAAAAGGGAATAAATCCTCAGGATATTTTATTGAACCAACGATACTGATAACGAACGATCCCCATCATATAACCATGGAGGAAGAGATCTTTGGACCTGTGATTACGATCTTCGTATATGATGACGATAAATATGATGATACCTTAAAGCTCTGCGACGAGACATCTCCATATGGTCTGACAGGATCAATTTTCAGTCTCGACAAATATGCCATGATAAGGGCGTGCAGGGCGTTAAGATATTCTGCAGGAAATTTCTATATCAATGACAAGCCCACAGGGGCTATGGTAGGGCAGCAGCCTTTTGGGGGAGCAAGGGCGTCGGGCACCAATGATAAGGCAGGAAGTCACCTCAACCTTCTCCGATGGGTCAGTCCCCGTACAATCAAGGAAACGCTTATTCCGGCAACAGATTTCAGATATCCGTATATGGATATTGAATAAGTTTTTCCCTTTTTGGATAATTTACAACAAATAATTAATATTGCAGTCCGTTTTACTACAAGTTTCTGGTTGCTGGTTGCTGGTTACTGGTTGCTGGTTGTTAAATTCGAAAATTCAACCAACCTGCAAATTGCAACTTGCAACTTGCAACAAGAGAGAGGGCCCATAGCTCAGATGGTTAGAGCACCTGACTCATAATCAGGGGGTCGTTGGTTCGATCCCAACTGGGCCCACTCAAAATCAAGAAGTTACAACCTCAAAAATTGTAACTTTTTTTTTGGTGCCAGTTTGGTGCCAGGATTTGAATGAAAATGGTTGCTTTTGACCGAAAAAAGGAGTTGGAAATCTTTCTCCTTCAACAATTATGTCATAAAGTATCCTTTAACGCTTAAATATGGTTTTTAATCCATGAGTAAGTGCTGTTGCATAAACCGAAATATGAGTTTCTCCCTCTAATACTTCTGAAACAAATTTGAGACCTATATAATTACGCTTCTGAATCGTCTGCATAAAATCTTTAGAAGGATTCACAACCAATACTTTATTATTATCCAAAGAGCCATATGCCATGTAAAACAATTTGTTCAATTCCTTGTGATTTTTGTAAAACTCATCTTCCATTTTCAATATGCTATTATTATTCCAGCCTAAAGATGGTGCGATGATTATATAGCCTTTAAATAATTCTGGTTGTTTAAACAGAATATATGTTCCTAACATCCCACCAAGTGATAATCCCATGATAGCAATCGAATCTTGATTTGTTTTGTAGTTTTGATTTATAACTGGGAATAATTCGTTCTTAACAAATTTGAGAAAGTTATCTGCGCCACCTGCCTCCTTTACCCACTTAACATTTATGGTATCAGCGCAATGTGAATAATCTCTTGCTCTTTTTAGCCACCAACCCTGTTCATAACTTATGCCTACCACGATAATTTCCTCAATCTCATTGCTCCAAATCAACCAATCGGTAATTTCCTTTGTCATTCCAAATTATTTATCGCCATCAAGTACATATAGCACGGGGTAAGATTTTTTTTCGGGGGAATAACCGATTGGTAAACCTACCTGAATTACATAAGTTTCACCTTCAACATATTTTGATGTTATCAAAAATTGTTCTGTGTTACTGAGGCAGACTGGATTAAGTTTTGTTTGTGTGGTTTGTGCCTGTATTCCATTTGTGCATACTATCAGGAATATCGCAATGGCAAAAGGTAAACAGAACTTTTTCATAGTACCTGACTATTTTGTGTGTATAACAATGAAATATCTGTAAGTCAATAATATTAATGCAAGTTACACTACCAAAAAGGCTATGTCAAATAAATTTGAGTCACCGATCTACAAATCATGGTTCTAAGAATTGAGGCCATGAATACCTTTAGCTAAAGGAACTAATGAAAAGCAGAAATTCTTGTCTTGTTATACTTCAACTATTGGTTCGTTGTTCCAGGTTTCGGCATTTGAAAAATTCCATATAATGAAAACTTCCATTTACCATCCACTTTTTTTAGTACAACTATTCTTTCTTGCTTCAGTGCGAATTTCTCTCCATTATAAATGCCATCCCAGTCAGTCTCACAGAAAACCCAGGCACTATTCCCCATTATATTTATTTTATAATTTGAAAATGTGGCCTTCATTTGCTTTCTATCCCAGTTGTTATCTTCAGTTTCCTTTTTCTGGCTTGCATCTATATTTTCCCAACCAATAATTTTTGTTGAACCTGTTGGTCCCAACCAGTACTTCATAGTTGAAGGTTCTTTTACCCAGAATTCCCCCATACCAACATGATCCTGTTTGAAATATGCAGCTTTTTCTCCTTCAAATGCAGCTTTAATGGCGGCTTCTTCCTTTATAGGATCAGTCTGGCCTTTCAAAATAGGACATATAAACAAAGCTATCCCGACTAAAATACATTGCGCTCTTTTCATAATTCTAAAGTTTAAACGGTTGATACTCTAAAAAAAAGATTGTTTGAAAGATTTGATGCAAGTTACACCACAAAAATTCAAAAGTCAAATAAATCTGAGTCACCGATTTTTAAATCATGGAATTAAAAACTATTCAAATGTTCTGAGACCTTCTTCTGAAGTGGTCAGAGTCGGACGGATTTCTTGAAATCAGACACTTAGAAGACCTTTGGGGGGTGTCGTTTTCTTGTAACAGCTGGGCCCACTCAAAATCAAGAAGTTACAACCTCGAAAGTTGTAACTTTTTTTTTGGTGCCAGTTTGGTGCCAGGATTTGAAAGAAAATTGAGGGAGTTTGGAGTCTTTTGTAATTAAATAATAATTCATAAAGTTCCTAATATCAATTCAGTCTTTGATACATCGAACACTAAAACCATAGTATTTTTCCGTAAAAATCTGTTCTGAACCAGCACCTCCATTCCATAAACTTCTTCCTAACGCCATTTCTTCTGCCGATTCAGTACTTGACCACCAATAGGCTCCGATGCCAAATAAAGTGAAGTTTATTGATGGATTACCACTACGATACCCTGACCCTATAGCCGTAAAACCACTTTCATTAGTTGCACCTAAATTAGGGCTCGTCCAATGTTCTGTGCCTGATTCTTTTAGTTTACCGCCTGCTACACCAGGCCCTCCTAAGAAGGTTATAAGAGCTGTCCATTCATTAATAGTTGGCACATGCCAGCCTAAAGGACAAATTTTCCCTGTGTTAACAGTATACCAATTGTACAATGCTCCATAAGGATTTTTATTTGTTAAAATATTATCGTACCAGCAATAGGCTCCTGTTGTTAAGTTAATCCATTCATTATAGTCGGTTACCAACTGTATGATTGTACCATCATTATATTTGGTTACTTTAAGGTTTTCGACCATCCAAACCTGGGACCCAATTGTAACCATATTATAAATATTTCCGTCAATATCTGCAAGTGTTCCATCGTCTGATTTCTTACAATCAGTAAAAAGCCCTGCAATTACTCCTGTCAATATCAGCTGGATAATGGAAGTTATAATTTTTACCTTCATGGGGATAAAAGAAATTGTTACTTAGTAAACGGTTTGGATCGAGAATCCATGGTAAAAGTAGGTATATACTAATGAATCAAAATTAAATTAATTGTTTATTATCCTTAAATATAGGTTTGAAATAATACATCTGGAAAAATAATCCTTCTCCAAGAGTACCATCTGAAATTGAATATTGCGTTTTTATGTATAGTCAAGTCTTTTCAGACCTTCTTTTAAAGTGGTCAAAGTCGGACGGATTTCATTTTAAAATAA
>JAKQPD010000333.1 GCA_029564935.1 Bacteroidota bacterium | reverse complement strand
CAGGCCGAAAAAGGCTTCGGCTGGCAAAGCAAAACCGTCAAGCCGTCAGACCGTTAAACCGTCAAACCGTTAAAAAGTTAAACCGTTAAACCGTCAAGCCGTCAAGCCGTCAAACCGTAATACCTACCTCCCCAGCCTTTCTCTCAACTTCTTCCCGGCCTCTTCAAACCCGGGCTTATTAAGGAGTGCAAACATATTCTTCTTGTAGGCTTCCACACCCGGCTGGTCAAACGGATTGACATCAAGGATGTATCCACTGATAGCACAGGCCATCTCGAAGAAATAAATAAGCTGGCCGATAAAAAATTCATTAAGCTCCGGAATGTTGATCTTTATTACAGGTACATTACCGTCATTATGAGCCAGGATAGTGCCGGTTTCAGCATTGTTGTTGACCTCCGACAGTCTTTTCCCGGCAAGGTAGTTCAGCTGGTCGGAATCATCTTTTTCGGGAGGTATTGTAACTTTCTTACGTGTACCGGCAACTGACAGAAATGTCTCAAAGAGTATTCTCTGACCTTCCTGGATATATTGCCCGAGTGAGTGAAGATCTGTAGTAAAATCGACTGATGCCGGGAAAATCCCCTTACCTTCCTTGCCTTCGCTTTCCCCAAAGAGCTGTTTCCACCATTCGGAAAAATAATGCAGTCGCGGAGTGAATCCGACAAGTGTCTCAACGGGCCGGCCGGTCTGGAGGAGAAGGTTTCTGGCAGCAGCATACATAAGGGAAGGATTTGATACTGCATCCTTGTTTTTTCTTGTGATAAGCGCCATTTCGTGCGCTCCCCTGACAAGCATCCTGATATCGGCTCCGGCAACAGCAATGGGCAGCAGTCCGACAGGTGTGAGAACCGAATATCTTCCACCGATATCGTCGGGAATTATAAATGTATCGTACCCGTTAAGATCGGCAAGCGATCTCAATGCGCCCTTTGAACTGTCGGTGATAGCGATGATCATGTCGGCAGCCCTGGCTTTTCCGACCCTTCTTTCAAGATGATCTTTAAGGATCCTGAAAGCAATAGCCGGTTCGGTTGTGGTTCCTGATTTTGAGATAACTATAATTGAATAGTTCCTGCCGTCCAGGATCTCTAAAAGATCAGACATATAATCTTCGCAAATATTCTGACCGGCAAAAATTATCTCATGATGTTTTGATTTAAGTAAAGGTGCGAAAGAATGTGAAAGTCCTTCGATAACTGCTTTAGCCCCCAGGTATGAGCCTCCGATACCAATGACCACCGTTGTATCTGAAACCGATCTCAGATGCTTTGCTGTTTTTTCAATCCTGTCGAATTGTTTGACTATATCATCGGGGAGAGAGAGCCATCCGAGAAAATCATTTCCGGCTCCTGTTCCTGCATTCAGGGAATCAAGATGCCTGATTGACTGCTGTGCAAGTGCAACTACCTCTTCATAGGAGATAAAGCCTGCCGCATTCTTAAGGTCTATGCTTATGTTTTTTTCCATATATAGTAATTTTTTGTCAGTGCTTTACTGCAAAGATAAAAAAAACCGCCGGGGAGATTCCCTGGCGGCTATTATAATATAACTATATATAATGATAAGGAAGTTATCTGCGATGTATTCCCCCGGCGCTGGAGGAATGGGCATCTACATTTTTCGGATCACCCCTGTAATTTATACTTCCGGCACTTGATGCCCTTGCGGTAAGTTTTTCAGTTACATAAATATCGGCCCCGCCTGCACTGGATACAGAAATGTCAGCCTCTTTTACCTTGAGATTATTTGCATTAAGATCTCCTGCACTGCTCAGGTCAGCTTCCATGAATCCTGCTTCTCCAGTCAGGGTAACATCCCCTGAACTGCTGATATTTGCATCAACATTGTCAGCATAAACCTCCAGCTTGATATCGCCGGCGCTGCTGGCTGAGATCTTCAGATTATCTGTCTCAACCGGCGATTCACCGATTATATCTCCTGCACTCGAGGTACTGACAGTGTTGATAGTCTTAAGCGTGACATAGACTCTTTTCTTTTCAGCACCACGGATATTGGCATC
>JAKQPD010000326.1 GCA_029564935.1 Bacteroidota bacterium | reverse complement strand
ACCCATGCAAATACTTCTATGGCTGTGGACGGGAAATATGCTGTGGCATTCTTTGGTTCTGAAGGCCTTTACTGCTATGATTTCGACGGGAATCTCCAATGGAAAAAAGACTTCGGAGTTCTCAGATCAGCCTTCTTTATTATGAAAAATGCCGAGTGGGAATTCGCAAGCTCACCTGTGATATTTGACGGGAAGGTGATCATCCAGTGCGATGTACTTGAAAATTCATTTCTGGCTGCATATGATGTCAGGACAGGAAAGGAATTATGGAAAGCTGACAGGGATGAATACCCGGGTTGGTGCACTCCCAACATCTATTGAATGAGATTTGCATGACAGCCCCGGCAATTACAGATGGTATGATATTTTTCAGAACCCAGAACCATCTTATTGCGGCAGGAAAGAAATAAATTTATTCTTTCCGTAGCTGTGAAATAAGCGTATTGCTTCTTATACTTCGTACTGACATAAATAAGACTGCAGTTCCCGATATAATTATTGACAGTATCATTATCAAAATAAGGAGCCAGGGCATTTCGTTGCCGCTTAAAATGGATGGTAATGTTGCAGTAAGTCCCGAAACCGTACCGGTAATAACACCCCACAGCAGTATTATAAGCTGGTCCTTCAGAATCAGATTTCTTATACCTGATTCCGGAAATCCGGTGGCGGACAGAAATGCAAATTCCCGTTTTCTTGAATTATAATTTCTCAGAAGGACAAATCCCAGTCCGGCAATTCCCATTATCATACCAAAAGCTCCGAGAACAGCAAATACATTCAGATACGTATTGGTTACCTGGAAGAATGACGCCAGTTTTTCTCCCGCGTCCTCAGTTGAAAATCCATATCCCGAAAGCCGCTCGTTCAAAGTATTCCTGTACAATTCAGAAAATTCCGTTTTTCCGTCAATAAGAAAAACTGAAGCTCCTTCAACAGAAGGAAAATACACCGACAGGTTTTTATTACTTATCAGCAGATATCCCTGGAAAACAGATGATTTAAGTCC
Organism: Bacteroidota bacterium; assembly: GCA_029564935.1. GTDB lineage: Bacteria > Bacteroidota > Bacteroidia > Bacteroidales > VadinHA17 > LD21. The sequence continues at coordinate 5,539 of JAKQPD010000326.1, read as the reverse complement.
GGCACAAATTATTACATTGAGAGGTTGCCCGTTTTCAGCCCGGAAAATCATCGTATCTCCTGTCCGCTTCTTCAATCCCCATTGCAACACTGTCTGATCGGCAATTCCGTAAATAGTATTTTGTCCCGGATTCTTTTCCAGAAGCTCCCATGGGTTTACATCACCGGCCTTTCTTAACCGGGAGGCAAAAGAAAAAGATCCTCTTTCCATGAAAGCAGATGCATCGACTCCGAGAAGAGGAGGGGAGCTTACCATGTTGAGATTAAGACAACTGGCATCATCTCCCGACACCCTGCCGGCCTGCATTATTTCCAGATCTTTCAGGTCCTCTTCTCCGAGACCAAACTCCTTTTGCCCCTCAGGAGAGTTAAGACTGGTTTTAACCGGGACTGCTGATTCTGCCCATAACAGATAACCACCGGTCCCTCCTTCAGGACGGAGCATTTTGTCGGTAAGTACCATCCTGTTAGCACCCGTTATCATGACTGCAAAAATACCGGCAGCAATAAAAATCACCGGGGTTACTATATGTGACGGATGAAAAGAATAGTACTTCCTCCGGATATTGCTCTTCATATTATCAGATGCACTGCTTTTCGGTACTTCCTTTACATATGCATATCTGATAAATGTAACAAGAGCAGCCAGCAGGAATGAGCCTGCCAGGAAATATAATGGTGTTGAATTCTGAGTCAGGACAATAGCTGCGACAAGTAATATTATTGTTACAGCCAGAAAAACAATAAAGACAATAAGGTTATTACGGGGAGAGTGCTTCTTTAATTCACCGGTCGCGGGCCTGGTAAGGTTTTTCAGAAAGGTTGCTGATTTTATAAGGATGATAACCGAGGCTATTATCAGAACTGCCAGAAAGCCGTAAACCATAGGAATAATACTGAAGTCAGGAGTCAGTGAACTTGTCTGAACTGCTCCTGTCCAGACTGAATTAAGTGCCCGGATTATCAGCATGTTGACCAGGTAACCAAGAAAGAGTCCGGGTATTGCGCCGGCTATTGACAGGAATAAAGTTTCCGTGAAAAGAAGTTTTCTGATAAACCTGTTTCTGAAACCAAGTGCCACAAGTGTACCCGTCTGATTTTTTCTCGAATCAAAATACATCGACAGAGCCAGCGAGAACAGGATAATGCACGATAATATCATAAAAAAGCTGAGACTGAGAAAGAGGGAACTGAAATCAACACTTTCGTCAGCCCCCTTATTTGCGGTTTCCCTTACATTTGTTACGGTGAAACCAACTGTTTCAGGATTAAATGATCCGGTCAGGGAACCTGTGATTTCCTCCTCCGTCATTGAAACGGGAAACCTTATTGCTGTTGCAGTACCAAAATTATTTCCCCACATCATTTTCCCCGATTCATAGCTTACAAATGCTTTCGGGGTTCCCCTGAAAGTGTTCCAGTATGCTTCATCCTTGTCGCGTATCTGATCCATGAGGATCGGTACTCCGGCATCCCAGCCAGAACACGTGACGCTTCCTGAAATCCCTGGGAAATCGGGCATCAGCGCCGGATCAGAATATAAACTATTATTTTGGACGATCTCCGAAATATAAAAATCTCTCTCTTTTTCTTCCAGCTTATGGTTAATAGAAGGATCATACCATCGGAGCGTTATAGTTTCCCCCGTACTTGCATCAAGATCTTCAGCAAGCCATTTATTTATGATTATCGCATCGGTATCAATACCGGGATACAAACCGGAAGGTAGAGCTGAAACGAAGGAGTATGGGGTAGACCTTCCATTAACAGTGAAATTATTTACAAGATAAGTAAGGACAGGTTTACCTGATGGTATCTTTCTCAGAATATCTGACACAAGCAGATTATCAAGGAATATCCTGTCGGATATAATCTCAGGTTCACCGGTTTTTGATGATCTTCTGACAGTCAGTCCTATATCACCCGGAGTAATTGATGAGGCCAGCACATTGTAATAATTGGCTTCACCTTCTTTTTTTACAATGATCCGGTTGGCTTTCTTAATACTGTCGCCTGCTGATCCCAGATCAGCAATATTAAGAAAGATGGTCCCGGGAATATGCTGACTGACGCCCGGGGAAAAATTTCCTGCCTGCTCAGGACCAAGAATCCTGGTTACCTTCATGACCATGGATCCGTTTTCATCTTTTGAGGGAGCAAAAGGCGCGTTTGCCGGAAGCGGATCAGCTTCCCTGAAGTGGATTATCATTTCATCACCTTCTGCTATACCAAGGTGCTTTGCAAGGACGGAGTTAATCAAAGTCTCCCCGGTTTTTATCAAAACCGGATCAACTCCATGAAAACTGAAAAAATCATCGGTTATACCATATATCTTAACATTCAGAGCTGTCGTACCGGTGGCAAAGTTGCTGCAATACCCTTCCGTCTCAAGCAGAGCTGCAGATTTATCACCGGTTGATAATGAGATCCTCCCTGCGAGTGAAGCATCAAAATATCTCAGACCTGAGCTTAGGATGATATCCGTATTACCAAGCTTTTCATAAGATGTTTTCCTGAGGCTGCTCCTCACAGAATGACCGGTTAACAGCGACCCGGTAATTATAGCAGAGAGCAATATTGTAATAATAACCTGATATACTGCATCTTTTCTGTAGAAAAAGATGGATTTGAGAATCATTTTCAACATACCGGCTTTATGAAAATCCTGCATTCCCATCAGTTTACAAGTTTGCCGTCTTTAAGCTTAAGGTGTATCTTCATTTCTGAAGCCAGACCGGAGGAATGAGTGACAACAAAAAGTGTTATTCCGAGTTCTTCATTAAGCTCTTTCAGGAGTTTTCCAAGCACTTCTGCATTTGTTGCATCCAGTGAACCGGTTGGTTCATCAGCGAGCAGAAGTGAAGGGTTGTTTATTAATGCTCTCACCAGGGTTACCCTCTGGGCTTCGCCTCCCGATATCTGGAAGGGATATTTGTCCTTTAAATCATGAATCCCAATCCTTTCCATTAATTTTACGGCATCAGACTCCTTAGCAGCATAGGCTTCTTTATCAATGGAATATGCTAACAGCGGAAGCATAATATTTTCATGAACCGTAAGATGTGGAAGCAGCAGATGATCCTGAAAAACAAACCCGATATTCCTGTTCCTGTAATCAGCTGATTCATCAGCATTCAGAGTCGTAATGGATCTGTCTCTGAAAATAACGTCGCCGGAATCAGGTCTGTCAAGTGTTCCTATAATGTTCATAAGGGTGGTTTTACCGGAACCTGATGGCCCGGTAACAGCTATCGAGTCCCCTTCTTTTACCTCCAGGTTCAGATTATCCAGAACAATCCCCCTCTGTGGGAACGATTTTGTAATATTTACAAGTCTGAGCATAGTATATTGTTGTAACTTCTTACCTTATTCTTCCATCCCATCATACCATCATACCATCATACCGTCATACCTTCGCACCATCATACCATCATACCTCTTTCAGCAATATCTTCCCCGGCCTTTGTGCCTCTGCGCCTCTGTGCCTCTGCGCCTTCTTCTAACCATTTCCATACACTGCCGACAGCCCCTCAGACATCTTCTCCAGCGAGAGTTCCGATCTTACCCTTCGTTTCCCTGTCTCACCCAGCTTTTCTGCCAGTTCTTTATCAGTAAACAGTTTCACCAAAGCTGATGACAGTTCATCTATTGTGTCGGGCTGGTAGGTTATGCCGCCTCCTGTTCTCTCAATTATCTCAGGGAAGGCGCCGGTTGCCGGCTGAACAACCGGAATACCGGAACTGTTTGCTTCAAGTATATATAAACCGTAACCGTCATATTTCCTTACAGGTACGCTGATCACATCAACATCATTGAAGAACTGCATTTTTTTATTTCCCTGGAATTCGGGATAGATCTTTATACTTTTTTGGAAACCGTATTCGCGTATCTTCTTAATCTGCTCAGAAATAAACGGTTTGTCGATACCTGTATAACCCCCGCACACATTGAGAGTGAGATCGGGAATTATCTTCTCTGATTTGAGTTTGATAAATGCATCAACAAGTTTATCAAACCCGTTATAGTTGCTGATCCTGCAAAAATATCCAAGTGCAGGTGGCCTGGAAATGTTTTTCTCCCCGAAAGATGGTTCCGGATCAAAACCAAGAGGTATCACATTAATGTTATTACCTTTAACTCCCGTCTTCGAAATAAAAAGCTCTTTGTAATAATTGCTAGGTGTGATGAAACTGTCGACATAAACAGCCTCTTTAGCTATCATTTGCCAGGCTCTGCTTCTCCATGGTTCAGCCATATCCTCTATCCAGTCATCCTCGTTCAGTAGTGAGCAGACTACCCTGACTTTCAACCGGTTCTTAATCTGCCTTGCCAATCCCAGAATAAGTGCATTTGAAAGGTGAATTACATCCGGTTTGCCATCCTTTGAGAGATATTTTACAAGTCTGTCGACCTCACTTTTGCGGAAAGCATTATCACCTTCAATCATATTAAGAGTGAGCTCCTCGAAACCTTCTGTGCTGGTGGTGCCTGTCTGCTTTGCTGCAAGCTTCAGAAATGGTTTAAGATCAAAGAATTTTTCCAGAAAAACCGGCATATTCTTAAACATTCCCACCTTCTCCCTTAAGAACATTGAAATAGCTCCGAAAAATACATGATCATCAAAACCGGTTTCGGTATTGTTTTTATCCGGAGGCAGATACAATGGAATAGCACTTGCAGTGATCCCCGGCACTTTTTTTATTGCCCTGAAATACAGCATATCACGGTAACAATTCGCACAATAGAACGAACCTCCCGACCCGGTTATAAGGTAAACTATTTTCATAAGTTGATTTTTTTACTTTGTACCAAATGCAAGCAATCTTCCGTCCTCTGTCAGGAAATAGAATCTCCCGGGTACGACAGCCGGTGAGCTGCTTACCGGAGCGCCGGCGTTAAAGCTCCATTGCTTCTTTCCATCATTCAGGCCGAGGATATATATGTTCCCGTCCATACTGCCGAACAGTACTTTTGATCGTGTAAGAACTGCGGAACCTGTAATACGTCCGTTGGTCCTGAATTTCCACAGAGGTTTACCTGTCTCTGAATTATAGCAGTACATGTATTTATCTTCATTTCCAACCACAACCACATTGCCTCCTGTTGCCGGAATGCCCATGATCGCGCCCGATTCTTCACCTGCCGGAACTTCCCAGATCATCTTACCTGTTACAAGATCGAGACAGTAAAGGTTGCCGTCATAATCTCCAAACCATGCCCTGTCACCTGAAAGGGAGGGTGATGCAGCAATATATCCTCCTGTCTCGAACTTGTTTCTCTCCCTGCCTGTCAGGGGATCAGTGATCCTCATCATCCCGTCACATCCACCGAATACGATCCTGTTATTAACAACGGCCGGTGTTCCGTTAACATAGTTTTCAGTTTCGGTTTTCCACAGAAGTTTGCCTGTCTCAGGACTGACACAATGAAGAAAATAATCATAGCTTCCGAAGATCAATCCGGATCTCTTTCCGGATATCCAGACATTTGCAGATCCTGATATCTGGTTATCGGTCGGATATGTCCATAATATTTTCCCG